>JBBRRM010000025.1:0-15597 GCA_038275915.1 Nitrospirales bacterium | reverse complement strand
ATGTCCCAATGCCGGTCGCATCAGAGATCGCTTCTACCGACTCACTTATCGCAGCCACAGAACTGATTGAGACGGCTTTGCACAAGCACGATCGAACAGGGGAGCAGCCTGCGGTTGCGAAGGCCGACCCCCAAGCCACCGATAGTGAGACGGCACCGCCTCCATCGCCTCACGCAGGAGTCGTGGCCCAGCTGGAAGCCTGGCTTCGCACCATCGAATCACGTCGTCGCAACGTCTGACGAAACGCCCGAGTCGCATCCAGAACTTCCCAATACTTTTCGCGCGTTTGACCGGTCTAAGGCGGACTGATACAATGCCGCCCTGCTGGACCCTGTCACGAGGAATCGTCCTCACGTCTCCAGTATTCGTATCCAAAGACATGCTACGCATACGAGTCTTACACGGTCCAAATCTGAATCTTCTGGGGACCAGAGAGCAGTCGATTTACGGCACCCTGTCCCTCGACGTTCTGGACTCGGCTATCAGGAAACTGGCTAAGGAGCTGGGAGTGAAGGTGGACCTCCGCCAATCCAATAGCGAGGGTGAACTCGTCACCTGGATTCAGGAGTCTCGGACGGCATTCGATGGAATCGTCATTAACCCGGCCGGCTATACCCACACGAGCATCGCTATCCGTGATGCCATCGCGGCAATTGGATTACCGACAGTTGAGGTGCATCTGTCCAATATTCATCAGCGGGAAGAGTTTCGGCATCGGTCCTATATCGCGGGAGTTTCTATCGGGCAGATTGCCGGCTTGGGTCCGACCGGCTATCTCCTCGCACTCCGCGGACTGCACGACCATTTGACCGCATCCAAACGCCAGAAACAGATGCCCGCATCAACGACGTCGGGACGATCGGCAAAAAGAACGAGATAATTGCGGAGAGTGTCCAGCAATCTCTTACAGTTTGTTTGAAGGGAGTACCGAGTGATTTCCACGACTGATTTTCGCGGTGGAGTGCGCCTCATGGTTGATAACCAGCCGTTCTATATCATTGAGTTTCAGCATGTAAAACCAGGCAAAGGCGGAGCCTTCGTACGCACCAAGCTCAAGAGCTATCTTTCGGGCAATGTCCTGGATCGCACCTTTCGATCAGGAGAACGGTTTGAAGAACCGGATCTCGAAGAACGAAACATGCAATTTCTCTATGCGACCGACGACGCGTATACCTTTATGGACACGGAGAGCTTCGAGCAACTGACGTTCGAAAAGGGCAAGCTCGGCGAAAACGCCGACCTCCTGAAAGAAAACATGACGGTGAAGATTCTCGTGTACGAACATCGTCCGATCGACGTTGAGCTGCCCATCTTTGTCGAGCTGACAGTGGCCGATACCGAGCCGGGTTTCCGTGGCGACACCGCGACAGGCGGCACGAAGCCTGCCACTCTCGAAACCGGGGCCATCATCAAGGTGCCGCTCTATTTGGAATCCGGAACCGTCATCAAGATTGATACGCGTACACGAGCCTATGTGGAGCGTGTTCGGTGAGCAAGCAGAAGTCGCGTAAGTCGAAGACACGCGGGACGCCGATCATTCTGCCGCAGGCCTTTGCCACATCCCCCAGCGGACAGGGTATCCCATTGCTCTCAGGACAACAGACCAAGCACATCCAAGAACTGATCGACCTGCTCAAGAAGAACAATCTGACGGAGCTGGAACTGGAGCGCGAAGGCCTCAGAATCCGCGTACGATACGAAACCGGGGTGAGATCGATTACGACCACTATCCCGGAACAGGGAACATCCATGTCGACAACTGCAGCCTCTCAACCCCCGTCCGCGGCGGGCACTCAGACTGAAGACACGACGGGCATCATTACCATCGCCTCTCCCATCGTCGGGACGTTCTATCGATCCCCCTCGCCGGATGCCGATCCCTATGTTGAAGAAGGCGATTACGTGAAAAAGGGACAGGTTTTGTGCATCGTCGAAGCGATGAAGTTGATGAACGAAATCGAGTCAGAGGTAGATGGACGGGTGACGAAGATTTTGGCTGAAAGCACCAAGCCGGTGGAGTATGGTCAGGCACTCTTCCTCGTCGACCCGACTGCCACGCCCTAACCCTCTTCCCTCGACCTGCATCGGAGTACTTGCGTGTTTAAGAAAGTGCTGATAGCCAATCGCGGTGAGATCGCGCTCCGGGTGATTCGTGCCTGCAAGGAACTCGGCATTAAAACCGTGGCAATCTTTTCCGAAGCCGATGCGGCAAGCCTCCATGTTCGCGCCGCTGACGAGAAGATCTGCGTCGGACCTCCTGACGCCGCCCTCAGCTATCGAAATATCCCCAACGTTCTGAGTGCAGCCGAGGTCACCGGAGCGGACGCCATCCATCCCGGCTATGGATTCCTTTCCGAAAATGCCCACTTTGCCGAGGTCTGCGAATCCATCGGCGTCAAATTCATCGGTCCGACGTCCGAACACATCGCCCTCCTGGGCGACAAAGCGAAAGCGCGCGAAATCGTGGCCCGTCGAGGCTTACCCGTCACCCCGGGCAGTCCCGGTGAACTGAAAAGTGAACAGGAAGCCCTCGAAGCCGCCAGCAAAATCGGCTATCCCGTCATCATCAAAGCCTCCGCCGGTGGGGGAGGCCGCGGCATGCGCGTCGTCAATAAAACCGAGGACCTCGCGCGCGCATTTCAAGCCGCCCAAGCGGAGGCGAAGAGCACGTTCGGCAACGATGCCGTCTACCTCGAACGATATTTTCTTGAGCCCCGGCATATCGAAGTGCAGATTGCCGCCGACCATCGTGGACATGTCGTGCATTTCGGCGAGCGCGACTGCTCAATTCAACGCCGGCATCAGAAACTTCTCGAAGAAACACCCTCTCCCGCCGTCGACGAAAAACTTCGACGGGAGATCTGTCGCGTCGCCGTTGAAGCCGTCAAAGCCGTGCAGTACCGGAATGTTGGGACCGTGGAGTTTCTGCTCGACAAAGACCACAACTTCTTCTTCATGGAGGTGAACACTCGGATCCAGGTGGAGCATGCGATCACCGAAATGGTGACCGGCATCGATCTCATCAAGGAGCAGATCCGGCTTGCGGATGGGCAATCCCTCTCGTTCAAACAGCAAGACATCAAGCTCAGCGGGCACAGTCTTGAATGTCGCATTAATGCAGAAGATCCGGAGCGGTTCACGCCCTGTCCGGGAATGATCACCAGGTATAACGCGCCGGGCGGGTTCGGTGTGCGCGTCGATTCGGCGATGGAATCGAACATGATGGTTGTCCCGTTCTACGACTCGATGATCGCTAAAGTCATTACCCATGGGCGAGACCGGCAGGAATCCCTTGCCCGAATGCGCCGGGCCCTCGACGAGTTCGTCATCGAGGGCATTAAGACCACTATCCCGCTGCACAAACGTATCCTCAACGACCCCGACTTCCAAAAGGGCCATGTTTCCACAACCTTCCTCGAGCGCTTCCTCGCCAGCTAACAACTCCCGCAAAGCCGTCAGCTCCGCCATCAGCCCGGTGTCACAATTTTTATTGCTCCAGTTTGTCTGATCAGTCTTCCCACTCCCATCCAACCACCTGATTGGTCCATCAGTGAAACAGGTATTATTTTCAGCCCCACCACGGCCTGCTGCCACTGCAGACCTATCGCCCTGTGTATAAGTGAAGGCTTCTTGCGTGGCATGCATAGTAGGAGGTTGGTTTCAAGAGGAAAATCAAGGCCGAAGCACGGAAAGACCACAAATGGGGAAAAAGGAAAAGATTGACCCGTCAAGCCACAAAATATGGGGGCAGCATTGGCTGGACCACAATGCCCACATTTTAGGCAAGCTGCTATTAAGTCCTTGGGTGTCGGCTATTTTATATGCGCCAAGCCATTCATCCACAGAGTTATCCACAGAAGCTGTGGAATAGACTACACCGGCACAGTCCATGGGCTGTTTGGTAATAATCAACGGCCCGTGCACGTCTCTTCATCAACAAAAGTTATGTTGCTGCCGCACAACTTCTAGAAAAAAGAATCCTAGCGTACAGAACCCCAGAGTTCTCATGCTAGAGACTCATTGCTCCTTCGAGCTAGAATGTCGACCTCATGTATGACATCCGCAGTCATCCCCTTTCGGGCCTCTACATCATTCTTGATCCGTCGATCTATCCTAAGCGTCCCCTGATCGAAGTGTTGACGGCCGCAGCTGACGCCGGTGCTTCGCTCTTCCAATATCGCAACAAGACGGCATCAATGAAGGACGCCTATGTCGAAGCCTTGGCACTGCGGCAGACTGCTGCGAACGCAGGCGTGCGCTTCATCGTCAACGATCGCTGCGACTTAGCAATGGCCGTGGATGCAGATGGGGTGCATCTGGGGCAGGGAGACCTACCGCTCAGATTGGCAAGGAAGATAATGGGAGCGGACAAACTGATCGGGATTTCCACACACAGTGCAGAACAGGTGCAGGAAGCCACGGCCGGTAAACCTGACTATCTTGGCTTTGGCCCAATCTTCAAACCGGGCTCCAAACAAGATCATGACCCGGTGGTTGGGCTTGAGGGATTGCGTGCCATGCGCTCGCTCACATCGATTCCCGTCTTTGCAATTGGAGGCATTCAGCTCGACCGGGTTGGGGCGACTATCAGTGCCGGAGCGAATGGGGTAGCTGTCATATCAGCCATCTTGACAGCGACAGACATCCGACACGCGGTCAGGGAGTTCCTTGCCCGGATGCCTTCACCAACTTCGCCAGCTTCATGATCGAAGGAGTCTCCGCGAGGCGGAGCACACCTTCATTCCAATTTCGATTCACGCTGCGGCTGTATGGGATCGGGCCTACTACGGGAATTCCGGCAAGCCGTCGAAGTAGACTGACAGTCGATTGTTGCTGCGCACGAGAAATTCTCGTCTGCGCCGGTAGACGCTGATTCAAGACCAACGCCAGGATCGGGATATCGTGATGACGGAGCGCGTGAAGCGTCAACAATGCATGATTGATTCCTCCCAAGCCTGACCGTCCGATCACGATGACAGGCAGCCGCATGCGCTGCACGAGGTTCATCACATCGGTTGTGCCCGTAATCGGGACATGCACGCCACCGACGCCTTCCACCACGACAAGCTCATGTTTCTTACGCAGAGCACGGAAGGCTCGTAAGATGGCGGCCACTCGCACAGTCGTCCCTTCTGCCCGTGCAGCGGAGTGGGGTGCCACGGGAAGTCGAAAGACATACGGACAGACTTGTGCACTCGGATCATGATTTCCAGCCGCTCTTTGTAACCGTGCTCCATCGGACTGAGCCTTGCTCGATGGCGAAACCCCTGTCTCAACCGGTTTCATGACGCCCACATCGACTCCCCGTTGCGTCAGATGCACCACAAGCGCGGAGGTGACAAGCGTTTTCCCGACACCCGTATCCGTCGCGGTGATAAAGACCCCTCGCGGGTTGAAATCGTGAGATTGTTGTTTGACTCGTCGCAAAGCGTGAAACCTAGCAGGATGCTGTAAAACTATATTGGTACAGCTGAAACTCAATCTTCCACACATCTAAATCAACAAAGAACCCCCTGCAGGATGCTCAAAATGTTTTTCCAGCAAGACCGCAGCGAGCGAGGAGACGAGGCGTAAACGCTGCTGGCGGACTTTTTCAGCATCCGCTATAGATTTCGGCTATCACAATTCCACACCTGTCCCGACACATCGTTGAGCTGCGCCAGATGCAACACAGTCCTGGCAACTTCCTCTCGTGCCGGTGGCCGCCCTAATAAATGGTCTTTCCACGTATCACCTTCCGGGAGCGCCCCTTCAGACAGTCCCGTCTGATGCCAGCCTGGCAGAAGCAAATTCACGCGAACGTTGCCTGCCCCCCACTCTTGGGCGGCGGTATGCACCAGACCGATGAGACCGGCTTTCGACGCAGCATAGGCTGCTTGTCCTGTTGAACCGTGGTACCCGGCGTGCGATCCGATCACGACGATCGACCCTCCGCCGCGAGCGAGGAGAGGAGGGGCCATCGCGCGAAGGCAGTGAAAGGTTCCCGTCAGATTGGTGGCCAATACTTCGGCCCATTCTACTTCCCGTTGCCGAAGGAGGAGACGGCCCCCTCCGATTCCAGCGTTGCAGATGAACACCGATGGCACAGGGACTAGGCGGCAGGACGCTTCCACCATTCGTTGCACCGCATACGACTCGCGAATATCGGCTCCATGGATCGCGCCGGTTCCACCGATAGCCATCACTTGTGTGAGCGTTTCCTCGGCAGCTTCCTTGTTTCGATGGTAATGCACTCCGACAGACCAGCCAGCCGCCGCAAAGGCCAGGCTGATCGCACGACCGATTGCTCCGGAAGCACCAGTCACAAGCACCGCATGGTTGGATTCGCCAGTTGGTTCGAGAGTCATACCTATCTTCGCAAGAGCTTGTCGCCTGTATGGGCATGAGATTATGGGTTGGATATCACGTGAAGGCAAGCCTGCAAGCGCAACGTGATCGCCTTCCCTTGCCGCTTCCGGGATTCCTATGGTACGGTCATCGCATGGTTCAACCAGTGGAGGATCTCGCGCATGCCGCTGAATAAGCCGGGATATCGAATGGCTTTGATCGTGGGAATAGCTCTCATGCTCGTTTGGAACGTCTGGTCAGAGCCTCTCTCAGCGGAAGAGGCCAACGTCATTGCCCAGTCCGCCGATTATTTTCCTGATCAGATTGGGAATGAATGGCATTATCGTGGCCAGATTACGGAAGGGCCGTTGCAAACGATTGAGAATAAATTTTTCTCCAATGTGTCCTCGGTCACCGGCACGAAAACCATCAACGGCATGACAGTCACGGTGTTCCACGATACAAATCCTGGAAACCATGGTCAATCGGATAGTTTCTACCGCCGCGACAGCGTCGGCATTGTCTATTACGGCTCTGAACCGGGCACGCCGTTGGAAAAACAGCTCGTGCCCTATCAAATCGTGCGCTTCCCCATGAAACTCTTGTCGTCCTTCCAGCAGTTCAACCGCAAGGGGCTGGATTTTGGCACTGATATGGATCAGGACGGTGTCAACGAAAAGGCCGATGCGCAGGGCGACGCTGCGGTGGTGGGACAGGAATCGATTACTGTGCAGGCCGGCACGTTCAAGGATGCCGTAAAGGTGGAAGCACGCATGCGAATGCAGATTCATCTATCCGGCGCGAACAAGACAGCCCTCGGGACTGATGTGATGACCGCCTGGTTCGCGAAAGGCGTAGGCTTGGTCAAATATGTTGAGCGACAGGAACTGTCGCCGTTGGAAGATCGGGGCGTCGTGACGGAGATTATGGAGGAACTCGAATCGTACGAAATCAAAACCCCGAAGGCCTCAATCGGGTGGGGCGAATCCTCGACGGAGGGTCTGCTCGCTAATGATTCGAGTGACCGTAAATTGCGTGAGGTACTCTTCACCACCGGCTTTCGCTCCCACTCCGGAGAGTCGATGGCCCCCAAACGGCTGACGGCCGACTAACGCGCCGGTGATCGGACGATTCAGATAGAGATTCCCGACATCGAACCGTTGCCGTGCCAGTTCCAGGTTAGCCGGACTCCGTGAATACACTCCGCCAGTGAGTGCATAGGCCGTTGAATTCGCCAGGGTCAATGCTTCTTGAAACGAGGAAGCCTTCATCACCGCGAGGACCGGTCCAAAGATTTCTTCTTGAGCGATTCGATGTGTCGGCGCGACGTCGGCAAAGACCGTCGGACCGATATACCATCCGCGATCCGCCACAGTCCCTTCGACCAGTAGGCGGCTTTCCTTCTTTCCCATCTCGATGCATTCCTGGATCTTTGACTGGGCTCGACGATCAATCACCGGACCGACCTGCGTGCCAGGCTCTTCGGGATTTCCGAGCCTCAGGCTCACCACCGCGTCTTTGAGGCGATCTAGAAAACTCTCGTAGATTGCAGCATGTACGATCGCACGTGAACAGGCAGAACATTTTTGTCCCGCATAGCCGCTAAAGGATGAAACTACCCCGGTAATCGCATCATCGAGATCCGCTGTCTCATCCACGATGATCGCATTTTTCCCTCCCATTTCTGCCAGCACGCGTTTGACTATCTGTTGCCCCGGCATCACCGAGGCAGCCTCTTTCAGGATGCCGAGTCCCACATCCTTTGAGCCGGTAAACGCGATTGTCGCGATCTCAGGATGGCGTACCAATCCCCGTCCGATGTCGGGCCCGCCCGGCAGGCAAGAGAGTACCCCCTCAGGCACGCCGGCCTCTCTCAAGATCTCCGTGAGCCAATGACCCACCATCGGCGAGCGCTCGGAAGGTTTGAAGAGCACGGGATTCCCGGTCACGAGTGCCGCCGACACCATCCCGCAGGGAATCGCCAGCGGAAAATTCCATGGAGCAATGACGGCCGTCAGTCCGCGTGGACTGTAGAGGCGCTGGTTGAGCTCACCAGGCGCCTGTCCTAACCGTTTGGAGAGAGCGAGCCTGAGCCAGTCCGCCGCATAAAATTCCAGAAAGTCGATGGCCTCTGCGACATCCGCATCCGCTTCCCGCCACGGTTTCCCACATTCCATAATTTCCCAAGCCGCCAACTCATCACGTCTGGTCCGCATGAGTGCCGCAGACTTATGTAAGATGTCCGCTCGCAGTTCAGAAGAAGTATTGCGCCAGGCTGCGGCTGTCTGAGTCGCGCGACGTACCGCCTGTTCCACATCTGCCGAACTCGCGCTGGACAATCGGCCCACGACTTCATCTGGACATCCCGGGTTGTGAGACTCGATGAGAGGCCCCGTCAGGCGCAACCCTTGAAACGACGAATTCCATTGTTGGCCCAGTTGCGATCGTACAGTGCCCAGGGCCTGCTGCATTGCTAGCCGGATGTCAGCCTGCGCAAAATCTCGCGGCGGTTCATTTCGAAACTCCTCCCTATCGGATAACCGAGACAAGAGGGGCTGCTTCTCACTCAATCCTTCAAGAACAGGGGGCGCCAACAACGTGGTGAGAGAATTGGATTCCACATATTCCTTCCGCAAGAACGAGTCATTCGAGGTGTTTTCGAGCAACCGTCGCACAAGATAGGCCATGCCCGGAAGCAGCTCACCCACCGGCGTGTATAGCCGCAATCGACGCCCATGCTGCGTGACCGCATACTGAAAGGGCTCGGCCATGCCATAGATCATCTGGTACTCCCACATCTCCGGAGGAAGCCCGATCGACTCGGCCACTGCCTCGATATAGGCTAACGTGCGGAGATTGTGTGTCCCGAAGGCCGGTCGAATGAGGGAGGTCTGAGACAGGAGGAGGCGCGTAAGTGCTTCATAGTTGGCATCCGTCTCCATCTTGTGTCCAAATAGAGGAACGGTCCAGCCCCGTTGCCGGTAACGTATCGTGTCCGAATCCCAATAGGCTCCTTTTACCAATCGAATCGTAATGGGCGACCCACGCCTGCGAACCCAGGCTAGAAGTCCCTCGACATCTCGTGCCGTGTCATGATGATAGGCTTGCAGGGCGAGCCCTGCATAGGGATAGTCTTTGTAAACAGGTTCCGCAAAGAGCCTCGTAAAGATCTCGACCAGCAACGCTTTCGTCTCGGCTTGTTCCATATCGAAAATCAACGAAGTGGGGAGTCGCATCGCCAGATCGATGATGGGGCGGAGCCGTGTCGCCACAGAACGGTAGCTTCCTTCCGGATCAATCGGATCGAGATGCGGAGAGAGTGCGGAGACTTTGATGGAGAGTTGGACTCGTGGTATCAGCCCGAAGTGGTCATGCTCCAGTAAGGGACGGGAGGGCCATGAGGCGGCTTCTCGTGCGAGCAGGGTCATGGCCTCCAGACATCGATCGCCATATCGGTCCGCCTCACGATCGCTGATGGTGGCCTCGCCCAACAAGTCCACCGACCAGGCCTTCCCATGCTGCCAAAGATCGGTCAATTGCGCCACCGCTTCCTCGGCAGTCGCTCCAGCAATAAATGTACGCGCCATATGCTCAACTTGGCCTCTAATCACCTTTCCACTGAGCCGCGCCCCCAGCCTGGTGGCTGAAAGGGCCTTGAGTCCCCATTGGGCACCGAAGAGTTGAGTATGCCCATCGCCCAAGTACTCGCGAGCAAGCGTCACGACCTCTTCGTCGTCTGTGACTGAGGGGAGGACATCAATGAATCGAAATAGCTGGGTCTTAAAGACATTGTCCTGCATGGCCAGATTGAGGGCCGTTTGCGACCACCAGCGACCCTCAAAGAGAGTAGGAGTTCGACCGGCAGAGAGGCGAGCGAGCTGTTCACCGATACGGCGAACCATCGATTCATCGGGGAAAGAGATTGTCGACATCGGCATCTCAAGCGCAATAAGAGGGAATATCCTCAGTATACACTGTGATCATTCAGTTGAACTATTCGAGTGAATTCTGTATGCTGTTGATGGTGCTTCGTCTTCCCCATGAGGTGGTCCGATGAAGCGAAGGATGAGTTCTGTAAGGAGAAGTAATGGCCGCTACAACTGCCGAAGATGTGTTTGTGCCTTTCAACTTTGCGCTGTTTTGCGCAATCGTCGCCGCGACAATTGTGGGCATCCCATTGTACGGATACTATTACGGGTTCAGTCTCTTCGACTGGATCCTGTCATTCGTGATGTACATCGTCACAGGCATGGGGATCACCGTCGGCTATCATCGCTTGGTGTCACACCAGAGCTTCGAGTGCCCGGCTTGGGTCAAGGCCTGTATCCTCATTGCCGGTGGTTGGGCGCTGCAAAATTCTGCTCTCAAGTGGGGCGGCGATCATATCCGCCACCACGCCAAAACTGACCAAGAGGAAGATCCCTACAACGTCACCAAGGGATTCTGGCATAGCCACTGCGGCTGGCTCTTTTATAATACCCCTCATCGCACGGAGAAATACGAGATCCGTCTGCGGCGCGACCCTGTCGTGATGTGGCAACATCGTTACTACTGGCCGATCGTGATCTCGGGTCTTCTGCTCCCCTTCGTCCTCGGTCTCTTACATGGCGGTTGGCAGGGCGGGATCAGCGCCTTTCTTTTGGGTGGTCTCTTCCGGATGTTCATGGTCCTGAACTCCACGTTCACCATCAATTCGCTCTGTCACATGGTGGGGACACAACCCCACGGCACGCAGGACAGCAGTCGCGATAGCTGGCTGATTTCCTTCGTCAGTTTCGGCGAAGGCTATCACAACTTTCATCATACGTACGCGCGCGATTTTCGCAACGGACCCAAGTGGTACAATTTCGACCCCTCGAAATGGATCATTTTCACCCTATGGACGCTCGGGCTCGCACACAATCTTCGCCGCAACGACCCCACTGTTGGGTAAAGGATCTATTAACTCCCTGCTCACACACAGTTAGGTCGTCCTACTCATCCTCAGCGTGCATTCACTAGTCCTGAATAGCGTTGCTGGAATTGCGGATTTCACAAGAAAAGAAATCCGCAATTTCAACCCAGGTTTCAGGTCCCCCTAAATACTAAGTTATTATGGTGCGAGAATCATGTCGGCCATGATCCTCTGTGCCGGATGGTAGGGTCTCTGAGCGACGCGAACCGGACTTTTCAGCATTCATGTTCACATTCCCCAGTCGCACCATCATTCCATGGCTCAATAGGCCCATTTTCTTTCACCCTGTCCTTCGCTATGATGGAGTGGCTGGCCCCAGAGCCAGTCCTATTCGTTGGTGTACGTAGAGGAGGAGCGCTCCATGGCTGATGAACATCCCGCTGAACCCCAGACCGGTCACGGGAAAGACAACCTCATTCCCGGCGTCAAATATGTTGTTGCCGTCAGTAGCGGCAAAGGCGGGGTCGGCAAATCTACGGTTTCCGTCAATATCGCCGTCGCCCTTGCCTTAACCGGCGCCAAGGTTGGCCTGCTCGATGCCGATATCTATGGGCCGAACATTCCCATGATGATGGGCGTGACGAAGCCACCGGAACAGAAAGACGGCAAGATCGTTCCCGCCGAAAGTCACGGCGTCAAACTCATCTCTATGGGTTTCTTCGTACCAGAAGACACTGCTGTGGTCTGGCGAGGCCCAATGGTCCACACAGCCATTCAACAACTCTTCCGCGACGTGCTGTGGGGCGAACTGGATTACTTGCTCATTGATCTTCCACCCGGCACCGGAGATGCGCAGCTCACCCTTACCCAGTTAGTTCCGCTCACCGGGGCCGTCACCGTCACGACACCACAAGAAGTCGCTCTGCACGATGTTCGCAAAGGCATGATGATGTTCCAAAAGGTGAATGTACCGCTCCTCGGCATTGTGGAGAACATGAGTTACTTTCTCTGCGGCCACTGCGGCGAACGGACGGAAATATTTTCGCACGGGGGAGGGGAGAGGGCGGCCGCGAAACTCGGGGTTCCGTTTCTCGGTCGAGTACCGATCGACCCGGCGATTCGAGATGGCGGCGACTCGGGTAATCCGATCGTGATGGCCAATCCGGCGTCTCCGCAATCGGCAGCATTTCGTGAGATCGCGCAGAAAATTATCGCGGAGGTCACAGGCACCGCGAAGGGGGTTCCCCCGATTGAAAGCCTGCTGAGCAAAATAAAAAAACCGTTTACGAAGGCATAACGACAGACGAAAGGACGGGACAGGCGATGGGAGAGTTCGTTCGGGTGACAGGCACAACCGATGTGAAACCGGGCCACGGCATCGTCGCAGAAGTCAACGGCAAGACCCTCGCGGTCTTCAATGTCGACGGGACGTTCCACGCCATCGATAACACCTGTCTCCATCGGGGCGGCCCGCTTGGAGAAGGGGATGTCGAGGGGTCTGTCGTGACCTGTCCCTGGCATGGCTGGCAATTCGACGTCACTACGGGAACCTGCGTGGCGAATCCTTCGGCTAAAGTGGAGCGGTATGACGTACAAGTCGACGGCACCGATGTAAAAGTGCTGGTCTGAACCCAGATAGTCGGGATTGAGTCCAGTTGCTAGGCTCTTCATAATGCCAAGTATGGACCGGGTCGACTCACTGTTCCTCTATCGTCAAATGCTACTGATCCGCCGATTCGAAGAGAAGTCGGCAGAGATGTACGCCCTCGCAAAAATTGCCGGATTCCTCCATCTCTATATTGGCGAAGAAGCCATTGCCGTCGGGGCCATTGCCGCGCTTCGACCGGATGATTATGCCATCAGCGCGTATCGCGATCACGGGCATTGTCTCGCCCGGGGCTCCGACCCCGGTCATGTGATGGCCGAGCTGTTTGGCAAAGCGACGGGCCTGTGCCATGGCAAGGGGGGCTCCATGCACCTGGTGGATGCCCCGCGCCGGTTCATGGGCGGCTACGCCATTGTCGGGGGCCACATTCCCCTTGCCACAGGCCTCGCGTTCGCAACCAAATATCAAAAGCTCGACCTCGTGACCGTCTGCTTCTTCGGTGAAGGAGCGATCCCAAGTGGCCAGGCGCACGAAGCGCTCAATCTAGCGGCGCTGTGGAAACTTCCTGTGATCTTCGTCTGCGAAAACAACCGCTACGGCATGGGAACGCCGGCTGAACGGGCTATTGCACTCTATGCGGAGGTGGCAGAAACGGCCCACTCGTATGGCATCAAGGCTGAGCGCATCGATGGCATGGATGTACTGGCCATGCGCGATGGAATGAGCGCAGTCGTCGAGCAGGTGCGCGCCGGGCAGGGACCATTTTTCATCGAGGCCACGACCTACCGGTTCATGGGCCACTCCATGTCAGACCCGGCACACGGGCATTACCGAACCAAAGATGAAGTGGAGGAGCACCGCAAGCGCGATCCCCTTGTGTTACTGAAGCAGACGATTCTGAACCAGAATCTGGGCACGGAGGCCGATTTCATCCAGCTCGAGCATGAAGTCGGCGACGTCGTGACGGCCGCCGTCAAGTTCGCAGATGAGAGCCCGTTCCCAGTCCCATCGGAGCTTTACAATGACGTGCTGGCTAAGTAATCGGCTACTCAAACAGCTTGCCAGCAAGGCTGTAGGGCAGAAACAACCGAAAGCGTATCCTGGGAAGTACGTTGCGGATTGTTTGGAATGGAAAACGTCGCTGGAAGGCTGTTTCGGCAGCCGGCAGGTTGTCACATGCTGACGTCCTATCGGGAGGCTCTGAACCAGGCTATGCGGGAGGAGATGCGTCGGGACTCGCGCATTTTTCTGATTGGCGAAGAAGTCGGCTACTATCAGGGCGCCTTCAAGGTCAGCAAGGGCTTCGTGGAGGAGTTCGGCCCGCAACGTGTGGTCGATACGCCGATTACCGAAGCCGGCTTCACCGGCCTGGCCATCGGCGCCTCCATGGCAGGATTGCATCCTATCGTCGAACTCATGACCATGAACTTTGGCATACTGGCCTTGGATCAGATCGTCAATAACGCCGCCAAAATTCATTATATGTCGGGAGGACAGTTATCCGTACCGCTCGTGATTCGCGGACCTGGCAGCGCCGCCCACCAGTTAGGGGCGCAACACTCGCAAAGTCTGGAAGCCTGGTTTTGTCACGTACCCGGCTTGAAAGTGATCGCGCCAGCCACACCTCGCGATGCGAAGGGCCTGCTGAAAAGCGCCATACGCGACAACAATCCAGTCATCTTCATCGAAGCGCAGTTGCTATATGGGACGAAGGGAGACGTCGAAGACGGGGAATACACGATTCCCATCGGAGTCGCTGAAGTCAAGCGTGCCGGGAGCCACGCCACGATCGTTGCGTACTCCAAAATGCTCCTGCTGGCGCTGGAGGCAGCCGATCAACTCAGTCGAGAGGGCATCGAGGTTGAGGTCATCGATCCCCGCACCCTCAAACCGTTGGACTTGGACACAATCGTGGCTTCGGTCAAAAAGACCGGACGTCTCGTGATCGTCGAAGAAGGCTGGCATTTTTGCGGGCTGGGGGCGCAGATTGCCGAGAGTGTGTACGCGGCAGCGTTCGACTACCTGGACGCCCCCATCAAGCGCGTCACCGGCGAGGATGTGCCGATGCCCTATAGTCGCCCGTTGGAGGACGCCGCCGTCCCGGACAAACCGCGTATCATCGAAGCCGTTAAGGCCGTATGCGGCATACAGTAAATAAAGGAGGCCCGATTACCCATGTCGTCACAAGCCCAGGCTCCCGGTCATATCGAGATCACGGAGACGCTCGTGCGGCTCTATGTATTCCTGACGCAATATCTCGATCGCTGCCTTGATGAGGCGGCCAGGAAGACCTACCCTGATGAGGAACTGCATGCGCATCTCTCCACAACGCGTGCGGCGATGGCGGACATCCTCGCGGTCAATCCGGTAGTCAAGAGCAAGGTCGAGAAGGAATGCAAGGACGTGCTTGCCCTCGGAGCCGCGATCCTGAAAGGCGGCCATGAGCGGGCCTCCGCGATGGAGCCGATGCAGGCGGAGCGCGCCATCTTGAGGAACAAGACCATTGCACTGAGCGATCTGTTGGCAGTGTTCCGGGCTGTCTGAGAGAATGACGGACCAGGTACAGGAGAAACATCAGTTGTCTGGTCTCGATACACGCGAACGAGGCTTCAGTCGACCGGTGGTGTGTGAGCAGGCCGCCGGAGGCTATCAAGCCATGCTGCGATACGAGACGACGCGTGTCATGACCACCCCGCAAGCCACTACGGTGGCCGCGTTGGAGGAACTCGTTCGCACGCTGCACGAAGAGGGCTACTCGCAACTCCGCAGC
>JBBRRM010000024.1:0-16162 GCA_038275915.1 Nitrospirales bacterium | reverse complement strand
GATTCTGTAGACAGGCACGGAGTTCGCCCGCAAATTCTTCCGCGCGTCGATAGCGGTGAGGTAATTCCTTCTGTAAGGCGCGATCCACCATCTCACACAGGATCGGCGGCAGGTCCGGTCGCAAGGTCTGAATGGCGGGATGCGGATGATGGGCGATGCTGAACAGCAGCGCCGACAAGTTGTCGGCGGTGAAGGGAGTCTGGCCGGTCAGGAGTTCGAACAGTACGACGCCGAGTGAAAAGATGTCCGACCGACCGTCCACTTTCTTGCCCGCGATTTGTTCCGGTGACATGTAGGTCGGTGTGCCCAACACCATATTCGTTTGGGTCTTGCTGCTCGAGGCCAGCTTGGCAATGCCGAAATCCATGACCTTCACGACGCGTTCGTTCGTGAGCATGATGTTGGCGGGCTTGATGTCGCGATGGACGACGCCTTGTTGATGGGCATAGTCCAGGGCATCCGCCACGGTGGCGACGGTCAGGAGGACCTGGTCGACCGGCATCAAGTTGGGTTTCCGTGCCCAATGCTTCAGAGGAGTACCCTCAATGAGTTCCATCGCGATGTAACCCAAGTCGTGTTCTTCCCCTGCGTCATAGATGGTCACGATGTTGGGATGGGAGAGACGTCCGGTGGATTCTGCTTCACGGAAAAACCGCGCCTTGATGTCTTGCACCTTGTCATCGCTATCGATGTGGTCCAGGCGCATGGTCTTGATGGCCACGAAACGCTGGATGGTTGGATCCTTTCCCAGGTAGACAAGTCCCATCGCGCCGCGCCCGAGTTCCTTCAACACTCTGTAGCGCCCGAGCATGCCCGGCGGGTAGCCGCTGACCGCTGTTGTGACAACGGTACTCTTTGCTTCCGCCGTAGCTTCTTCCTCCTCTTCCTGTTCCGTGCCCTCGTTCTCGGGGCGCGACGGTGTTCCTTGGTGTCGTGTCTTGGAGGAGGATGCGAACACTTCGCGCAGCGAACGTTGGTTGAGGACCCAGGCTGCCGTGAGCCAGAGACCTGAACCGACGAGAGCGATCGCAAAGCCCGCGGCGAACCGAGAAGGGCCCATCTGTTCGATCAGTGGCAGGCCGACTGTCCTGAACGCTTTATTGGCGAAGAGAATAACGACAAGGGTCGTGAGTGGAAGCACGAGGTTTCGGAAAAAATTTAATCCTCCGCTCTTGTTCGGGATTTGCTGAGCGGCAGCCAAGGCAAGGATCCAGAGGATGGCGAGAGCGAGCAAGTCGGCCACCAATCGAATGGCGTGAGCTCCATTGAGTTGCAGATAGGGGAGCGAGACAGATTGGATCACTGCCAGGCTGCTCAGCAGGGGGCCAGCCAGGAGCACTGCCAAGATGGCAAAGGTATAAGGCCCGATCCAAGTCCAGGATTTCGACATAAGAATCTTGAGGTTGTCCGTGAACGCCTCAAAGTGTAACGGATGAGATGAGAGAGTCAACGAATTGGGGGAAATGAGCAGTGGTGTGACCGGGAGAGAGCGCGAATGGAGAGGTTTCTAGTACGATGCTGAAAAACCATTGAGGGCCTGAGCAATGCAAGGACGAGAAAGACGCGGACGGGACTGTAAACTACACACGCAGGCTGTTCAAAAAGGCTGTCCAGCAAGGCCGCAGCGAGTGAAGGGCCGAGGAGGTACAGACCGCACTTCGTGTGGGCCGTTCGCCCCTAGAATGGATCTTGGCGAACGGAAGGACCCCTTCAGTCTTTCAGACCTCCGAGAATCTTTTCGGTACGTTGAGGGTCTGAACGATGCGAGAACGCCGCTGGCTGACTTTTTCAACAGCCTGTCATGAATCAGGTCTGCAAGGCAGCCTGCTTGAGCGGTTCGAGCAACTTTTCGGAAACCTTCAACCCACCCCGGCCTGTGCCCACTTCGATGTCCGGCTTGGTGATGCCGTGGAAATCGCTTCCACCGGTGATGAGCAAGTTCAACCGCTTGGCCAGGTCGAGGTACTCCCTTGTCTGTCGTTTTGTATGGGTGCTGTAATGGACTTCGATGCCGCCGAGGCCTTCGGCTTTCAATGTCGTGAGAAGCGCGTTCAGCCCTTCTCCCGAGACTTTGGCCCAGGTTGGATGGGCCAGCACTGCGACGCCACCCGTGGCCTTGATCCAGGCGATAGCCTCCTCCGGCTTGGGCAGTTCACGCGCGACATAAGCCGGACGTCCGTCTGCCAGATATCGATCAAAGGCGTCCTTGGCAGACGTGACATACTTTTTGTTCATCAAGATCCGCGCAATATGGGGTCGACCAACCGAATCTGTGCCGGCTAGCGCCCGCACTTCTTCATAGGTTACATCCAGCCCCAATGCACGAAGGCGTTCGATGATCTGTGGGTTGCGGCGATGCCGGCTCGCGCGCAAAGTGGCTAAGCGTTGATTCAACTCCGGGTCTTGCCATTGTAAGAAATAGCCAAGGATATGGAGCTCACTGTTGCCGACCCGGGAACTGATTTCCACACCGGGAATGACTTCAATTCCCAGCTCAGCGCCGGTTTCGATGGCTTCAGGAATGCCGGACACAATGTCATGGTCCGTGACGGCCAGCGCAGTGACCCCGGCTTTGTGAGCGAGATGTAGTACTTCGCCGGGTGAAAGACTTCCATCGGAGTGGGTCGTGTGGAGATGGAGATCGATGCGACTCATGCCGACTCGTGTGGCAGGCTGCTTGGGCCCGCTTGTTGAGCGACGAGTTGTGCGGTGAAGACAGAGCCGGCTCCATGGCTGCCATCGTGTTCGCCTTCGTCGTACGACAGCAGGCGGAGATTGGACGTGAGCCGAAGCAATTCGTTCTGCGCAAGGCAGAATTCCCATCGACGGGGATGGCGATGGCGCAGGTAGTTGTCGATGGTGAAGGTTTCATAGATCAAGACCCCGTTCGGCTTTAGCGATTCGATGAGCGCGGGAAACAGGGCGCGATAGAGATAGAAGAACACGACGATCACATCATACTCCTGCTTCGGGAATTCCGGCCGTTCATCCGTCGTTCGTTCGAGATCTATCGTGCGGGTACTGAGATTTGAAAGGTTTTGTTGTGCTGCCGTGGCAGCGAGCTGTGCCATGGCCTGTTCATCGCGGTCTATGGCGTCGACCTGAAATCCGTGCGACGCGAGATAGAGCGCATTGCGTCCGGATCCGGCCGCGACGTCGAGCGCCTTCCCCTTCGGTAACCGATGAAGTTGCTGAGTCAGAAATCGAGCTGCGGTTGGTCCCGTATCCTGAATCTGATGAGCCAGGCGCGATCGTTCGAGTTGTACGCCTACCGAGCCGGTTACATGTTCCAGCGGAGGCGCAAGCTTTCGCACCCAAATCTTGGCCCTATCGATGGGGAATTCCGTGAAGAGTACGGTGAGGAGCCGTTCCGCAAAGGTTTCCAGCAGCGAGCAATCCTGCGTCCTGCCGATCTCGACAATGCGATCGGCCACCTGCGCATAATCGACGACGTGATGGATGTCATCCGAAGTCGCCGCCGGTTCAGTCTGGCACTCTAGTTCAAGGTCCACCGCTAAGGGCTGAGGCCGCCGGCGCTCCTCCGGAGTCACACCACAACGCCCCTGAAACTCCAGCCGTTCGATGATGATTTTCCCAGCCATGAGAAGCATTCTCAAGGATGGGGTTGTAAGGTGTCAATCAAACGAAGGAGGGGGAAAGGTGCGCCGAGTGGGCTTTCTTGCTCGCAGTGCCCCACGATAAAATGTCAGCTGCTCCATGGGCGCAGTAGAAGCCCGCCTGGCGCACCGTTTAAAGAAAAGGGCCTCGCTGACCGCATTGTTTTCAAGCCCCCGGTACCTAAGGCCTATTCCCACGATCCCGATTCATTTGTGCCTCTTCACGGCCTCTCTCCCGGTCTTATGCAAGGTGGGAAATTAAAGACTGGCATGGAGAACAAGAGAGGTTCATAGTCCGGTCATGTATGGCTCTTCCAGGAAGAACATGCCTGTGGAGAGTCTTGTCCCGTTTCTCACAACAAGGAGGTTGTATGGACCTGGGAAAACATAGGACGGTTGCTCTTGCATTGGGCCTGTTCGCCATGGGGATCGGGCTCGTACCCATTCCCGCATGGGCCAATCCCGACGTAGTCGAAACTGGACGGCTGTTAGCGATTTTGCTGGATGCCGGCCGAGCAACGGTGGCTGCAAACCAGCCACTCATCAATGATGCAGGCAAAGGGGACAAGGGGTTTACGCCCGACGTGTTCGAAAAACAGTTGAACGAGAAATTCAAAGGGCGATCCAATGTCGATCTGGCCAATTTAAAGGCGGCAGCTGTGCCGGAAACCGCGAAGAGTCTGCTCCCGGAGCTTGTGTCCGCGTCAAAGAAAACAGTGGCCGCCAATCAGGCGGCTATCAATAAGCCAGGTGTCGGCTACAAAGGCTTCACTCCGGCACACTTTGGCACACAGGCCGCGGCGGAGTTCAGCGCCAAGACGGGTATTTACCTCAAACAAACAGCGCCAGACGGATTGCTCCGGAACCCCAAGAACAAGGCGGATGCGTTTGAGGCCGGCGTCCTCGGGAAACTTGCCGATGCCTCCTATCCCCGACAAGGCGACAAGGCGATGAGCGAGACGGTAGAGGGCGGGAAAGCCGTGCGAGTCATGTTGCCGCTCTATTATGGAAAAAGTTGCATGGGTTGTCACGGGGCACCGAAAGGCGAGACGGATATCTCCGGTTATAAGAAAGAGGGCGCGAACGAAGGGGATCTCGGCGGTGCAATCAGTGTGAAGCTCCCCATAAAATAGTTGAACTATTAGAACATGTGTGTGTTGTGACGGAATCAGGGGTGCCGAGCGTGGAGCTTGCACCCCTGATTCTACGCAGAGCTGGTGGGCAGGTCTCATTCCGCGGGACCCCCGAGTTTCGCTCAATAGGGCTTCCGAAACTTGCTAGTGCTCTTCCACGTTCTGCAGCAAAAACTCCCGAGCTGTTAAATTCTTCTTTTTGGTTAGAGGGCATCATTGTCGTGCAACAGGACTTTGCGCAGGGCTATTTCGGCAGCAACCAGAGCATCCCGTATGTCATCGGCAGAGATCGGTGTCCGCGAATGAGCCAATGCTTTGAGCTTCTCATCAGTCGCCAAGGCGAGTTCACAAGCCTGTTCTGCCAACTTGAGGTCTGAATCGGACACGGTGCCACGATTGGTGATCATTAAATATTTCAAACGGTGGCGTCGAGTGATCCCTATGCGGCTTGAGGCATCGGACATTAGTCCTGGCATACTTCGAACTACATCTTCCGGCGCGCCACTCTTGAGCGTCTGATCGATGAGCTCGCGTGCCGAATGCGCAGCTTGCCGGCGCGAGTCTGGCCGTGGGTCCGTCAAGGCAGCCCAGGCCCCCTCCCGCAATTCGACGAGGTTGTTAGCAATCCGAGAAAGCGCAACGTCAAGCGCATCGAGCGTCCTACCCTGAAGAGCACGTTGACCAGAATCCGTAATCTCCACCCACTCCTCCGGATCTACAAGATCTAAATAGGTTGGACGAATGAAGCCACCGGATCGGAGTTCGTCGAAGGCGACCACGGCCATGTGCCGGTGTCCTGGATCGAATTGAATCTTGAGACGAGTCTCGATACTTCCAGGTTGGTAGCCTTTGCCGATGAGGTTGAACTTGTGTTCACGCTGGCCCGACGAGAGCGCTTCTAGAATGGTGAACTTGAGAGAGCGGACTGTGAGGTTCATGCTTTTGATTGACTGTTCGTCAGACGCTGTTAAGCGTGTAACATAGCAAGGCAGTTGCAGCAATCCGTTCATGGCAAGTTTACTGCAAAGTCCAGGGCTTATCTATCGCTCACCATCAGAATAGCCCGTCCATCCCGCCTGTATCGCTCTTCACAGGGTAGCCTGGTCAATCCTCGAATGCGCGCGTCGAACGAGCACCTTCCGAGCGTGCGCGTTCCGCGAGCACGAGGACGACCAGGCTGCCAATCTCATCCTTCTCAGGCCATGCGTTGCGCGAGCAGAAGAGACAAACAGGCCATTACTTTCTTTTCTGGGATATCTTCTCCTCCCCACACTCCCTATCTCAGCGGGCGGGAAGGGAGGTCCCTAACCGCGCGCATCGAGGGACCACTCTCCGAAGTGGGGCCTCTGCGAGCGAACGGGGCCTCCCTTCCTGCCCGCATCTTCCCTCCCTTGACTGCCCTTTCACCGGGCACCTATAATCCCGCTACGGATTGAGTTGCAACGCGCTGATTCAGCTAGGAAAATGGCAGAATTTACGCACTTCAACGAGTCGGGGCGGGCGCGCATGGTCGACGTTAGCGCTAAAGACTCGACCGAACGGGCCGCGACGGCTCAGGCCACCATCTTTCTCCAACCCGAAACCCTTGAAAAGATTCAGCGGGGCAAGATTGCCAAGGGCGACGTCTTGTCCGTCGCGCAGGTCGCCGGGGTGATGGGAGCCAAGAAGACGCCGGACCTTATTCCCATGTGCCATCCGATTCTCCTCACCAGCGTCGATATCTCATTTAAAGAAGAAACTCAGCCGGATCGCGAAGGCCGCTGTTCGATCACCGTTGTGGCAACGGCCAAGACGACTGGGCCGACCGGGGTGGAGATGGAAGCGATGACCGCAGCTTCGGTCGCGGCCTTGACGATCTACGATATGTGCAAGGCCATTGATCGCGGGATGAGCTTCAGTGACATCTGTTTGCTTGCAAAGTCGGGCGGCAAGTCCGGCACCTTTACCAGGCGTTAACGAGCCAGTTTTAAGAAACGGATAAAAGGATACTGCGTGATCACCGTTCGCCTATTTGGGATGACAAAAATGCTGGCGGGGAATCAAGGAACCTTGTCCTTGAACCTGGCCAAAGGCAGACGGGTGAGAGATCTGGTCGGGGTGTTAGAAGTTGGATACCCGGCCATCGGGGAACTGATTCAGAAGAAAAAAGTTATTGTCTCGGTCAATCAAGAAATTGCACACGAGGACACCACGATAGAGGAGGGCG
The DNA here is from genome assembly GCA_038275915.1 of Nitrospirales bacterium. Taxonomy (GTDB): domain Bacteria; phylum Nitrospirota; class Nitrospiria; order Nitrospirales; family Nitrospiraceae; genus Palsa-1315. The sequence continues at coordinate 9,206 of JBBRRM010000024.1, read as the reverse complement.
ATGAGGTAGCACTGTTACCTCCTTTCGCCGGTGGAGCACCCATGGATCAGGTTAACGAGGATGCCCAGCTCGTCCGCGTGCAACGGGAAGATTTTTCCGTGGATGCGGAGATCAATCGGGTGCGAGGTCGGTCCAAGCGCATCGGTGGCATTTCGATTTTTCTGGGGACGGCACGCGACCGGTCCAAGGGACGGGATGTCGATAGCATCACGTTCGAACACTATGAAGGAATGGCGCAGAAGAAGCTCCGCGAGATCCGCGAGCGGGCATTGAAGGATTTTGACATCATCGAGGTCGCGATTCTCCATCGATATGGCGAAATCGGCATTGGCGAAAACATCGTGCTGATTGTCGTGGGGGCTGAGCATCGGGCTGAGGCATTCCGTGCCTGCAAGTGGACCATTGATGAATTGAAACAAATCACCCCGATTTGGAAACTTGAACGTACGCCGGAAGGTGAAGTCTGGGTGGAGGAACATCCGTAGGGACGTGAGGCGAATGGGACCGGGCGTGACGTATTTTTCGAAACGAGGGAGAAGTTGTTGAATCCAGCATCAACCAGCGATTCTGTGATGCCGGTCGGCGATACTTTCGGCCGGCCGCTTCGCAGCTTGCGTCTATCGGTCACGGACCGTTGTAATCTTCGCTGCAAGTACTGCATGCCGGAGGAAGACTATGTCTGGCTGCCGCGGGAGGATGTATTAACCCATGAAGAAATGGCGAGCCTGACGGGCTATTTCACCGACCTTGGCGTGGATCGTGTGCGGCTGACCGGCGGAGAGCCATTGCTTCGCCGCGATTTGCCTCGTCTGATTCGACTGTTGCTCCAAAACCGGCGGATCATGGATATCGCGCTCACGACGAATGGTATTCTGCTGGCGGACCAGGCTGAGGCGCTATATGAGGCAGGGCTGCACCGGGTCACGGTCAGCCTCGATACGCTGAGACCGGAACGATTTCGTCAACTGACTCGCCGTGACGAGTATGCGCGTGTGATGGAAGGGATTGAGTCGGTGGCTCGCGCGGGATTCACCGGCTTGAAGCTCGATACGGTGGCGATCCGGGGTTTTAACGACGATGAGTTGATCTCGCTGATCGAGTTCGGTAAGCACGTGAATGCGGAAGTTCGATTTATTGAATATATGGACGTCGGTGGTGCGAACGAATGGTCTCAACAAAAAGTGCTCTCACGAGCCGCAATGCTTACACTGCTGAGCGAGCACTACGGGCAGATTGAGCCGATGCCCGGGCGGGGGGCTGCACCGGCTCAGCGATTCCTGTTACCGGATGGGACGATTTTTGGAATTATTCCTTCGACGACCACACCGTTCTGTGCGACCTGCGATCGCAGCCGGGTTACCGCCGACGGCATGTGGTACCGCTGTCTGTACGCGACGACGGGAACTGATCTCCGCAAGCCTCTCCGCGCCGGTGCCTCCGGAGAGGAGATGCGAAACGTGATCCGGTCCGGTTGGGAGGGTCGCCGGGACCGAGGTGCAGAGGAGCGCAAGGCACTCGAGCGGGATGGGTTGCGCGTCGGGGGACTCATCGGTATTGAAAAGCTTCGTGAAGATCCCCATCTCGAAATGCACGCTCGAGGCGGCTGACCTCTCACCGTGCCTCTGTCGCCTGTGGCATGGGGCAACTCTCTGTTGATATCTACATGTTGGATACTGAATTCCTGACCATTCTAGGACTCGGGTTTGTACTGGGACTCCGTCACGCCTTGGACACGGACCATTTGGCTGCCGTGTCGACCGTGCTTGCGCAGAGACCTTCGCTTCGTGCCTCCGGCATGATTGGATTTAGCTGGGGGCTCGGACATACAGTGGTGTTGTTGCTGGTCGGCGCAGTGGTGTTGGTGCTCCGCATCCCGATTCCGGAACCGCTCGCGTTGGCGGCGGAGTTCGGCGTGGGCGCCATGCTCGTGCTTCTCGGTGGAATACTCGGGGTCCGATTGGTTCGAGAACGATGGCACCTACACACGCATGACCATGAGGGCGAACGGCATGTGCATTTGCATAGTCATGCGCTGGCTGAAGATCACGGGCATGGACATTGGTGGCGTGATTCCGTTCGACCATTCTGTATCGGCATGGCTCATGGTCTGGCCGGGTCGGCGGCGCTTGTATTGCTCGTGTTGTCGTCCGCACGATCGGTGTCGGAGGGGCTTACCTATATCGCAGTGTTCGGATTTGGCTCGATCATGGGAATGATCTTGGTCGGAATCGTTGTGAGTCTCCCGGTGTTATGGTCGCTGAAGCTCGGGCGTCCCGTTTTTCTTGCAGTTCAAGGGCTGGCGAGTCTGGGCAGCGTCGCAGTTGGACTTATCATGATGTTCCAGATCGCCTTTGGCGGTCAGTTCTTCTGACGTCCGCCCCTCCATCTTTATCGATAGGAAATCTACGTGCGTCATGGGGGCGGCTATGGTATTCTGCCGGCCTCAAACCTAGCAGGCTGTCACAAATCCATTTTGGTCATGAAGAAACATAGGGCTGACGGAGATGGCGACGGTCTCCGAAGAACCTGCAGGCTGTTCAAAAAAAGCCGTCCAGCAAGGCCGCAGCAAGTGAAGGGCCGAGGCGTACACTCTGGGGCGTATGGTGCGACGAATAAGGAGCACCAAGTCTGTGTGCGCCGCCGAGTGGTGAGGCGGTTGGGTCCCCGTTGAGGGTCTGAACGCGGTGCGAGAACGCTGCTGGCGGGCTTTTTCAACAGCCTGTCGCTGCGGCGCGGCGGTCCTGTGTCGGACTGAAAGGAGCCACAATGGCCTGGTTCAAAAAACAGAAAACGACCGAGCCTGAAGCCCCGAAGCGATCCAAGATTTCGGAAGGGATGTGGCTTAAGTGTAACCATTGCCGCGAAATCGTCTATCGCAAAGAAGTCGAACGTAATAATAAGGTCTGCCCGAAGTGCGACTACCATTTTCCGATTTCCGTCATGGAGCGGATTGCACTCCTGGTCGACTTCGGCACGTTTAAAGAGTGGGACGCGGAACTCGGTCCCCAGGACCCGCTGCTCTTTCAGGACACGAAATCCTATAAGGATCGGGTGAAGGCGCAGCAGGAGAAGACTGGTCGCAAAGATGCCATGGTGATCGGGGAGGGGATGCTCAACGGACGTCGTGTAGTGCTGTGTGTGTTCGACTTCAGTTTTATGGGCGGCAGCATGGGATCGGTCGTTGGGGAAAAGATCTGTCGGGCGATCGATCGAGCATTGGAGGCCCGGTTGCCGGTCATTTTGGTCACCACCTCGGGTGGAGCCCGGATGCAAGAGGGAATTCTCTCTTTGATGCAGATGGCCAAGACCTCTGCTGCCGTTGCGAAATTGGGCGAAGCCAAACTCCCATTTATTTGTCTGTTGGCGGATCCTACATTCGGGGGTGTCACAGCGAGCGTCGCCATGTTAGGCGATGTAATCATGGCCGAACCGAAAGCGCTAATCGGTTTTGCCGGTCCCCGCGTGATCGAACAGACCATCAAACAGCAGTTGCCGGATCAGTTTCAGCGAGCGGAGTTTTTGCTGGAGCATGGGATGATCGATATGATTGTGGAACGCAAACAGCTGAAAGAAACCTTAAGCACTCTCGTCGCGCACTTTTGAATTCGGACCTCTCATGAACGTGTACCGTTGCAACCGTCCCCTTGGTCCAGCGACATCGTTCTCGCTCGGATTCCTCGACCGATCTTCCGAGGTATCTATGCCTTGTCCCCGCTTGCGAGAGGTTTCGGGACGGTGATGAAGAATACGGGCTAGCCTCCTTCCTACCTGGTTGCACCATGACCTATTCATCTGCCGTGGCCTATTTGTATCGTCTACAAAAGCATGGCATCAAACTGGGTCTTGAGGCGATGACGGCGTTGATGGTGCGACTCGGCATGCCGCAGACCCGGTTTCGCACGCTTCACATCGCCGGGACGAACGGAAAGGGATCCACGGCAGCGATGGCAGCCGCGGTGTTGCAGGCTGCAGGCTATCGGGTGGGACTCTATACCTCGCCTCATCTCATCGAGTTTCGGGAGCGGATCCGCGTAAACGGCGAGATGATTGGTGAGACGCAGGTGGCACAGTTAACCGAACAACTTCAAACCCTCTGCCGGCCGGATCTGTCATTGACCTTCTTCGAGTATACGACGGCGATGGCATTCCAGCATTTTGCAGAGGCAGGGGTCGATGTCGCCGTATTGGAAGTGGGATTGGGTGGCAGATTCGATGCCACCAATGTGGTCAGGCCCCTGGCTTGTGCGATCACGACGATCTCTTTCGATCATCAGGAATATTTGGGGAACACACTCTCGTCGATCGCATTCGAGAAAGCCGGCATCATCAAGCAGGGGGTGCCGGTGGTGCTGGGACGACTCAATGATGAGGCGTGGCGGACGATTGAACGGGTGGCAAATGAGCGACAGGCCCCGGTGTTTCGCACGAACGAGGACTTCCACATAGAGGGGGATTGGCCTCACCAGTTTTCATTCAGCGGGTTGGGTGTGGAATATAACGGACTGACCTGTGCCCTGGAGGGACGTCACCAACTGGATAATGCCGCCTGTGCCTTGGCACTGTTGGGGGCGGCGGCCCCTCAGGGGATTACAGTCACGGATGAGGCCGTCCGCGAGGGACTGCGTAGGGTCAACTGGGCCGGACGATTGGAAGTGGTCGATCGCCGTCCAACGATCCTGCTGGATGGTGCGCATAATCCTGCCGGCGCAATGGTCTTGGCCGACTTCCTTATGCATTCTGATCGCGTTCCGCCGTCCCGCCCTGTGGTCCTTGTTCTCGGAATGATGCGCGACAAGGACCATCGGGGTTTTGTCGAACCGCTCAGAGACCTTGTGGATGAGGTGGTGCTAACGCAGGCGGATCTTCCACGCTCTGCCACCGCTCAGGAACTGCGAGTCTTGCTCGAAGGTTTGCTGCCTCGCCCGCATGTCGTGCCGTCGCTCAGCGATGCGATCGCATTAGCCAGACAGTTGGCTACGCCGAACGGTCTGGTGTGCGTCACGGGATCGCTCATGCTCGTGGGAGAATACAAGGCATGGATCCGTGGCTGTAAGCTGTCGCCGCTTCGTGGCTGACATGGCACGCATCGCGATGCGGCTGTGGATCTGTTTGGTTGGTTGGTTGTTGCTGCTGGGAATGCTGCTTCCGCTCGCAGGAGATGCTGCAGAGAACGGGAAACCTTCCACCGCCACGACATCTCCCGGTGGACTCCCGCTTGATATCACGGCCACGCGAATCGATTATCTCCAGGACCAGGAAGTCTACGAAGCCGATGGTTCGGTGGTCGTCAAGCAGGGCGCCCTGCGTTTGACGGCTGATCACATGACCATCCAGGCCTTGCCCGGCATATTGATTGCGACGGGCCATGTTCATCTCACCGACCCGACAACGGATCTCGCCGCCGAACGCTTGGAACTCAACGTCAATACTGAGGCCGGGGTGGTCACACACGGAAAGATTTATCTCAAATCCTCGAATACCTCGGTGGAGGGCCGCCTCATGCAGCGGTTTTCGGAGGATCACTACCGGGTAAAAGAGGGCCGCTTTACGAACTGCGATGCGCAGGAAGGTGAAACACCCGCCTGGCGGTTTCAGTTCAAGGATCTTGACCTGCACGCCGGCGACAATGTGGCCTTTACCGGCGGATGGCTCTGCGTGAATGATGTCCCGGTGATTCCTGTTCCCGCCTTGACGTATCCGCTCTCCAGTCGGCGAAGTGGGTTCCTCATACCCAATGTCGGATACGACAATCGCTTCGGCATGCACCTCCAGGAAAGCTTCTATTGGGCTATTAATCCCAGCCAGGACTTGACGATCTCCCCCTCCTATTACAGCACCCTCGGCTATGGGAGCGATGTTGAATATCGCTATGCGCTGGACCGGAAGTCGAAGGGCCAGTGGTTCGTCAGTTATTTGCAACAGACCCAATTACCGAACGTCTCGGGCGTGAGTACCACAGGGGGAGATGGAAGCCAGGCTCGTGCCTTAATCAGTGGGACCCATACCCAACAATTCACACCGGACCTGCTGTTGCGCGCCCAGGTGAGCCTTGTGAGCGATCCCAACTATCTGCAGCAACTCAGTAACTCGGGTGTCCAACGGGCGCTTCCTAGCAGCGAAAACAATCTCTTGACCACGCAGCGGCTGCCCTATGGGAATCTCTATTTGCTCGGCCAATATCTGCAACCTCTCCAGGCGGGTGGCACCGACACGTTTCAGCGATTGCCCGAAGCCGGTTATAGCCTTCCGAACATGTCGCTCTTGAACTCGCCGCTCCTGATGGGCATGGAAGGCAACTATGTGAATTTCTATCGCGAGCAAGGCTTTACCCTCAATCGGGTGGATGTGGTGCCTGGTCTATCCACGGATGTAATCGATCTGGGGCATATCGTTGGTCTGACGCCACAAGCAAAGGTCCGGGAGGTCTATTACACGAGAGGTGTCCAATCGAATAACAGTGAGCACCGGGAGACGATGTGGACCGGCCTGGATGCCACCTCGAAGCTGAGCCGTCGCTACCGTGCGGATGATGGGGGATCGTTTCTGCATACCATCGAACCGAAGGTGGTTTATGAGTATGTACCTCCAACCGACCAGTCGAAGATTACGCAGATAGATCAGGTGGATGATCTGCCGAAGAAAAACTTGCTGACCTATGCGCTTCGCAGCCGGCTGTTGGAACAAGGTGGAGGAGGTAGTAGTTTCAATTGGTTGGATTTCACGATGGCCCAGAGCTATCACGTGGGTGCCGCACAAACGAGAGCGCGGGACTTCACACCTGGCGCGTCCCCGCTGCTCGGGTCGATTACGCAGCCGCTGCAGCCGGCGACGGTGGCCATTGAGGGAAAGAAACTATCCGATCTCTGGATGCGGGCCGTGATCGGCAATACGACTCCTCAGTTCACACAGGCTCAGTTGGAGAGTGCCGCGTTTGGCCGAGGCATTGGAGCTGTCCCCAGTCAGCAGCCTGCGATTAACCAATATCTGACCATCGATACGTTTTTCGATCCCTACCGATCCACGATGAGTCAATTCAATACCGATCTCCGGGTCCAGCAGTCCAACTACTGGTATCTGGAAGTCGGCCAGCGATTTTCACGAGATGGGAACCGTGTGCGCCGGGGCGATGTCTGGAACCCGATTTCGTTTAATGAGGTCTATGCACCGACAACAGAAATTCAATTTGTCACGGCTGGCGGTGGATTTCGAACACCGTGGGGTTGGACAATTGGTGCCAAGGGTTACTATGACGTGAAGAATGGGAAGAGCCCGGAGTACGATGTCGTGGCTCTCTACCAGAATCCTTGCAAGTGCTGGTCGTTGGGGCTGTACTATCTGCAGTTCCCGGATCGCGCCCAATATAACTTTATGATGAGCCTGACCGGTATAGGCTGGACGGAGAACTTCGGTACAGCGGTAATCAGAAGTATTCTCAGCCCGCTACTGATTGGGGAAAGAGGCCTGCCCTGGGCTGCACCGGGAGGTCCCTATGGGCGGCCGCAGTCAACCATTCCCCAGCCTGGAATGGGTGGGAGCGGACTGTGAGCGAAATGTGTGGAAGAACAGCTCACAGGTGTTCGGGCCAGGACCGTTCCAGTGAGTCAATTGCGAAGCGAGTCACGATTCGCGGACATCGTCACGGGCCAAGTCCAATGTGCCTGCGGCATTGGCGCCGTAATCCCGCTCTGTTGACATGAGGGGTGTATAGGATCAGCAAGCAGTGTTGCGGAAGATGCGGCCCGCTGGATTGTAGTTCATTCCGCTGCCAGGTTAGCCCTGGGAATGACATATGCGCGTTCAAGGGAATTGACTCCTCAAAGAGGGCTGGTATACGATGTTCTGCTGATTCTAAAGTTCACGATGTGCTCAGCCAAGGAGGATTCTGACGTGGCAGGTGATGCAATGAAGGTAGAAGATGCAACGTGGGATGTCGACGTCATGAAAGCCTCAGAACTCGTGATGGTGGACTTCTGGGCTGTCTGGTGCGGCCCATGCCAAATGGTCGCTCCGATCATCGAGGAACTGGCCAAGGAGTATGCAGGGAAAATAAAGGTACGAAAGCTCAATACTGATGAAAATCCCGAAGTCGCAGGCCGTTATCAGGTCATGAGCATCCCGACGATCCTGTTTTTCAAGAACGGGCAGGTCGTGGAGAAGCTGGTTGGCGCGCGACCCAAGCGGCAGTTCAAAGAAATGATCGATTCGCTGCTGGCTCAACATGCCGGCTCAGCCTAAGGATTGTAGCCACCCGCCGCAATGCTCGCCGAGTTGCGCATTGTCAATTTCGCGCTCATTGAGCAGCTGAACCTTCAGTTTCAGTCCGGGTTTACGGTCCTGACCGGAGAGACGGGAGCCGGTAAATCGCTCCTCATCGATGCCATCGCCTTGTTGGTCGGCGGCCGGGCTTCGACCGACCAAATCCGTTCAGGGGAAGACGAGGCCCAGCTCGAAGCAGCCTTTCAACTTCCGGACACCCATCCTCTCCTTCAACGCCTGCGTCTGCAAGACATCATCGGTCAAAACGAGTCTGAGCTGATCCTTCGCCGTGTGCTCTCCCGATCCGGTCGCCATCGAGTATACGTTAACGGAAGCCTGCGCCCCCTACGTGTACTTGAAGACATGGGGGGCACCCTTGTCGATATCCATGGCCAGCATGAGCAGCAATCGCTGTTGGCTACCTCCAAACAACTAGATGCCCTCGACGCATTTGGACGCCTTCACGGGCTGCGCGGGAGGTATGAACAGGCCCATCAGAATTGGAGGGCACTCTGCACAGAGTTGGATGCCCTGCAGAGTGAAGTCGACGATCACGCAAAACGTGAGGATATGTTGCGATTCCAGGCCAAGGAAATCGAACAAGCCGGTCTGCTGCCGGACGAGGAAGCTGGGCTCCGCAGTGAGCGGCAGAGATTGGCTCATGCGCATCGGCTTAGGGAATTGGCTCACGAAGCCCATATCGAGTTGCAAGCAGATGAGCAGGCTGTCCTCTCCAGACTGGGGCGAATCGGGCGGATCCTCGCAGAGTTAGCACAGACCGATCCGATGATGGGTGATTGTGAACACACCGCCACTGAGTCGGCGATCCAGCTCAAAGATCTTGCCGGGCAGTTGCGCGACTATGCACAACAGTTAGAGGCTGACCCTGACCGACAGGCTGTCGTGGAGAACCGACTCGATCTGATCCAGGGACTGAAGAAAAAGTATGG
>JBBRRM010000023.1:0-16246 GCA_038275915.1 Nitrospirales bacterium | reverse complement strand
GAAGGGCACTCAGGCGACCCTTCATATCCCCCAGGCGCCGCTGATCTGGATATTCGCGCCGTTTACGTATCGTGCTTCATCGCTAAGAAGATAGCGTACCGCGGCCACAGTGTCGTCTACCGATCCAATATATCCGGCGGGGATGTGTTTGGTCATGCCGGCAAATTCTTCCGGCGGCGCACTGCCCGAATCGATGAAACCGGGTGAAATGGCATTGACGGTAATGCCATGAGGCGCCAGCAGTTTGGCGAGCGTGCGAGTCAGAATCAAGACGCCGGCCTTGGCAATGTAATGTGCCGTGACATGCGGCTGGGACACCATCTGGTCTGCGTTGGCCATACTGAAATTGATGATGTGGCCGCATTTGCGAGCCTTCATACCTGGCGTGACGGCTTGCGCCAGATAGAAGATAGGATGGAGGTTATTGTCGAACATCTCGTGCCAGCCTGCCACCGTTTCGTCGAACAGGTTCACGCGATGATACGGTCCTGCTCCATTGATCAGCGCATCGATCCGTCCCCACTGTTGTTCGACTTGGGCCGCCAGACCTTTGGCTGCTTGGGGGTCTGATACGTTACAGCGAATCGAGAGCGCGCGACCTCCCCGACTGGTAATGGCCTCGGCTGTGGCTGCAGCCTCGGCTTCGCTCGTGCGGTAGCAGATGGCGACTGACCACTGTTGTGCCGCCAGGTCGAGCGCAATACCGCGTCCGATGCCTTTGGCTCCGCCTGTGATGAGCGCCACTCGCTCTTCCATAAGTGATTCTCTAGGTGGTTGCTGCTGCGGATCGTTCACCCGGTCGAGTCTTGAGCCTGGTCGCGAGCATCTGCAATGTGCCGGCGGTTCGCATGGAGAAGGTCCGGTCTTGCTTGGACTTCTTATTGTCCTCTCGACACTCAGCGATGAGGGCCTGCAAATCTTCGAGCGTGTCTACGTCGCGCCAGGGCGTCGTGAGTCCGACAGATAAGCCCAGCGTTTGGGCGCGCTGTTGTGTGACGGCGAGGACTTGCCCAGTGGACCAAGGCACCCCGGTAAAAAGCTGTTCTGCGGGTTGCCTGAGGCCGATGAGGTAGTACCCGCCATCCAGGGCCGGTCCCAAGACCACGTCCGAGCGGTCCAGGATCGCGAATGCGTCCCGATACACCGAGAGAGGCAAGGTGGGGACATCGGTCCCCACGATGAACACTTGCTTGTAGCCTTTGGCGAATAGGTCGACCGAGCTGCGGTGCATCCGTTGGCCCAGATCTTCTCCTATTTGATCCAACAGGCGGACGCCTTGTCGCTCTTCCATAATTTTAAAGAAGACCAGTTCGGAGGAGGGAGCGCAGGCCAGATACCGATGGAAGGGGAGCTGAAGTGTGGAGGCGGCGAGCTTGGTCCGTTCCAGCATGTCGAGTACGAAGCTGCCGTGCAGAGTAGCTGCCTCGTCAGGCGTCAGCGGGGGACACAATCGTGTCTTCACCTGGCCAGGGATCGGAGCCTTAGCGAAAATCACCAACGCGATCTGAGGCGAGGGGCGGCTCGTGTCGGGCGACTGAGAGGAAGGCTGTTTCATGTATTAACGAACCAATCCATACCATCGATTAAGGGTATGAGACCGTATGCCGATCCAATACAGGAATCTCAGTGTCCACATCAAGAGGATTGTCCGCAAGGGTCCCTGCTGCTCCCAGCGACGGAAGGATGTGGTCACAGTCGCCGTCAGGGCAGCGGTCGCTCCCTTTCGTTTGAGTCTGCGGGAGAAATCGATATCCTCCATTAACGGCATGTCGGCGAATCCTCCGATCTGTTCGAAGATGTGCCGACGTACGAACAGGGCCTGATCGCCGGTCGCGATACCGCTTAGTCTCGATCGCCAGTTCATCATCCTGCTGACGATGGTGCCCCACATCGAGGGGCAATCGAATCGGACGTCGAACCGTCCGCCCACCATTCGTGGATCGGCCAGCGTCGCCTCGATCATCATTTTGGCATTATCCGGAAGTTGTGTGTCGGCATGGAGGAAGAGGAGGATATCCCCGCCACTGGACTTTGCGCCTTCGTTCATCTGGCGAGCGCGTCCGCGCGGAGCGGTGAGCAGGCGTATAGGATTCTGTGTCGCAGGTTGAGCCCCGTCTCTGTATGACTCGACAAGCACAGGGGTCTGATCGAGGCTTCCCCCATCGACCACGATAAGTTCATCGAAGCCGAGCGCGGCGGTGTGCGCCAGTATGGTCATGATCGTCCGCTCTTCGTTCAGTGTGGGAATGATGACGGAAATCGTCATCGCCATGACAGACTAGGCGGGTTTCTTCGGCTCGTTGAACATGAAATACATGACGACAACGACGGTAGACCAAAATACGACTTGCTTGTGCCAGAAGAGGACTTCTCCGTAGTGGAAGAAGCCGGCTGCGAGCAGGAGAGCGCCGCCGATGAGGCAGTAGCGGAGCGTCATATTTTCCACAACCGCATTCGCCCACACAGCAATTCCTGCGAAGTAAATCACGAACGAGACGAAATCGATTTCGAAGCCCCCGCTGATGGAGAGAAACACGTTGAGGAAGCCGATGAAGATGAGAGCAGTGCCCACGATCATCCCGGCAACACGCATCTGCCTGTCGCTGCCGGAGTCGTCATCCGGTTCGTGGCGCACCGGCTCGTTTATCGGGTCTGGCGGCATGGTCAGCTGGTTCCTACTCGTTCGTGAAACGTCCGAATCCTGAGCGAGCGACGCGTTACAAGATACGCTTCACGGGTATCGAGCACGCTGCCCAAGGTTTGTTTCATATCATTCTGCTAGCAGGCTGCGGAGCAACTATTTTGGCACGCGAGAAATTCGAGGGACCGCACATGTGGCCCAACGGGAGAACACTTTTGCAGGATGCTCAAAAAGACCGTCCAGCAAGGCCGCAGCGAGTGAAGGCCCGAGGCGTACCCTTGGGGGTACGTTGAGGGTCGGAACGATGCGAGAACGAAGCTGGCGGACTTTTTCAGCATCCGGCTAGACCTTAAAATGTTTGCTCAGGGTCAGACCTTGGCGTTGATACGAGGACCCGAGTGCCGTGCCATAAAGCTGACTGGGGCGCGCGAGCATCCTGTCGTATACAACCTTAAAGAAGGTTTGTCCATCATGGATCAGGAAGGGCACGTCGTGGGGGCGGACCTCCAGGACCACTTGGGTGCCATGCAATTCGCCGCGGCCGTATCCGAATCCAGGGTCAAAAAATCCGGCGTAGTGGGTCCGCAACTCACCGCACGCTGCTTCGAAGGCGACCATCTCAGCGGCGTAGCCGGCGGGGACGCGAATCCGCTCTTTTGACGCGAGAATGTAAAATTCCTCCGGTTCCAGGAGGAGGCTGTCCTGGCGATGGCGGTACAAAGGTTCCCAAAAATCGAGCGCGGCATAATGGCCTACCTTTGACAGATCGATAACATGACTGTTCTTTTTCGCCCGATAGCCAATGATCGGCGAGCCACTACGGTCGTCTCCCTTCAGATCGATGCGGAGGAACAGGCCACGATTCGTCCGGAGATCACGGGTACTCAGCGCGTTTTTCGCGGGAACATTGTGGTAGAGCAGGGGCTCTCGCTGGTGAAGTGTCTGAAGCGACCGGTCTGACACGGTGACGTCGCCGCGCAGAAACCGAATTTGATTGAGAGAGTACCCGGTCTTCACCTTGATCGCGAACGACCGGGGGACGATTTCAAGATAGAGGGGACCGGAATAACCGGCTCGAATTTCATCGAATCCGGTATTGAGGTCCGTCACGACGCGGGTAAAGACGTCCAGCCGTCCGGTCGTACTCTTGGGATTGGTCCTCGCTCGAAGGTTCTTAGGCAACGCCACACGTTCCAGCAGCGGCACCAAATAGACATGGCCTTTTTCGAGAATGGCCCCCTCGGTCAGGTCCATCTCGTACATCACGAGGTCGGACTGATAGAAGTCCAGCACGTTGAGTCGGCTTGTGATCTCGGATAACTCCGGCAGGAAGCTGCTGATCAACCGATAGGCCTTGCGTCCGAGACGCAGATCAAGACTGGCCGGCTGCACTTGCCGGTCTTCGATCGGCACGTCGGCATGGATGGCGCCGTTCGCGATCAGCTGCCGAATGTGTTGGTAGGGCAAAATGCCTTGCGTGACTCGGGTGCTCACAGGTCGTCGTGTTCTCCATTGCTACACGATCCCAGTGAAGGCCCTGCGCTGACCATCGGCAGCTCCCGTGTGGATTCGTGTGGCGGTTGAGGGTAGTGGAACGCCTTGTTCTCATAGTTTTTTAGGAGGACACCTTCGGCATCCATGTGCACCATATAGTCGCCGGGAAGCAAGGGGATCTTGCCGCCGCCGCCCGGTGCATCGATCACGAAATGGGGGACTGCCATTCCACTCGTATGGCCTTGTAGCGACTTAATGATATTGAGCCCCGTTTCGACCGTGGTGCGGAAGTGATTCGTCCCCTTGGTCAAGTCCGCTTGATACAGATAGTAGGGTTTGATGCGAGCGAGCAGGAGCTGATGCATTAATCGCTTCATGACGTCCGGATCATCATTGACGCCTTTGAGCAGCACCGTCTGCGCCCCAAGCGGCACACCGGCATCGGCTAACATCCCGCAGGCCGCTTTGACTTCCGGAGTGAGCTCGTCCGGGTGATTGAAATGCAGGTTCATATAAATAGGGTGGTACTTTTTCACAATCGCGCACAGTTCCGGGGTGATCCGTTCCGGTAAGGTGCCGGGCACCCGGGAGCCGAGGCGAATCAATTCCAGATGCGGGATGGTGCGCAGGGCCTTGAGAATACGTTCCAATAAATGATCCGGCAGGAGCAGGGGATCACCACCGGAAAGAATGACATCCCGCACTTCCGTATGCTGTCGCAAGTAGGCGATAGCCTGGTCGAGTTCTCCCTTTTTGAGAAATCCGGGTTTCCCGACAAGCCGTTTTCTCGTGCAGAACCGACAATAAATCGGGCACTGGTTCGTCACCATGAGCAGAACGCGATCCGGATAGCGGTGAACAAGGTGCGGGACCGGACTCATGAGATCTTCCTCGAGTGGATCGTCTTCCGCTTCGAAATCGTCCATTTCGGCGATGTCCGGAACCACCTGTTTCCAAATGGCGTCGCCCTTTTCTTTAATCGTCGACATCACCGTGGGAGTAATGCGCATCGGATAGTCGCCCACGATGGCTTCGATCTCTTTCACATCGACACCGAGCCGGTCCGCCAAGTCCTTTGGCTTTACGATGCTGTCGGCGAGTATGCGTCTCCATGCTTCCATGCGGTCTCCTTTGCTGTCGAGTAGATCGGAAGGCCTGCTGGCGTGATTAGCTCCCCGCGATCCGGTTCTCACCGTACGTCTTGTCCAAATGATCGAGGATGTCGTCGGTTTCCGTCAACACCATGTCTCCATCTTTGAGGACAGGAACATAGTACTGGCCTGAGACTTCGTGGACCACCTTGCGCATCGGGCGAACGTCGGGCACGACGACGTGGTCGTATTCGATGTGGAGATCCGCCAGTTTCTGACGCACCACCTCACAGTCGGGACACCAGGCAACGTGATAGAGGGTAAGGGCCATTAGGAGACACTATAAACGATACAGATGAACGTAGGCCGGTTCGGGTCTGGTTCACGATAGTTCATGAGATTCCTGCGCAATCGCACATGGCACCATGACGGCGTCTTTCATCCCGTGGATCACTTTCTTGTCCGCCGGGCAGACCGTAGCCAGGATACCAGCCAGTTCGGTCGTTTCGCCACTCACGAAATAATAGGGCGAGAGCCTGGCGCGTCCGGACATCCGGCTCATCTCAGCGGTCACCGGATCGAAGTAGTCGAGTTCGTACAGGCGGCCTTTGTGAAATTCCTGCAGAATATAGGGGGTCCGGGGAAAGGAGGCCAAGGCCTTGTCGATCGCACCCGCCCATTCGCTTTGCGGCATATCGTGTCCAACCGATACTCCACGGCTGCCCCAGGCGAGCTCAGAAAACCCCGACGGCTTGATGACGAAGTGCCGTTCTTTCTGAGTGGCCGAGGCCAGATCGTGCCAGTTCATCACGGCCCGTCCGCCGATCGCCAAACCCGGAATCGTGGCGGATGGAGGGATCGGCGCAGGGTCGAGAATCCACGTGCGCGGCATGATGGTGCTGAGATGCAGGAAGACTTCCCGGCCCAATGCCTGCTCCCAGAACGGTTGTAAGCTCGGATGATGGAGGAGAGCAAAGGCGAGCTTTTCTTCCAGGGCCGGCTTGTACGGAGGCGTCACGGCGACCCGATCCTTCTTGAGCGCATATTGGACGAGTTCGGATTTGGGAATGTTCAGGAGATCGAATAACTCATAGAAGCGGTAAATCAAGGCAATGGGCTCGTCCATTCCCTCGCTGGTGATCCGGAGAGCCTCTTCGGTGAATCGAATCTGACGAGGTTCCACGCAGTGCACGTCGAGCCCGATGGCTCGGAGCCGGGACGCAAGCCACCTCATTTCAGGCCGATAGTCTCTGGCTTCGTCGGACATCAGAATCGCGATGCACCCGGTACGATCGGCGAGCTGGGCTCTCAACATCGCCGCAAATCCCCAAACCATCCCCTCCGGGCCTCCCACGATCGGCAGACCATCAGTTACGCTATCTGCGTAAAGCGACGAGAGGCACGCGGTCATCCCGATTCCTCCGGGGACTGAGTCGAGCTCAGTGATCACCATGCCATCCTGAGTGGGGATGATGTCCGGTCGGATGACTGCGGGAAGGTGGTCGCGAAACCGTTTCATCCGGCTGTAGGCCAACAGACCTTCCGGTTTTCCTTGGTCAAGATATCCCGCTACCCATGCCGGTTGGTGGCCGCGTACACTGTCGGTATAGAGACGGTTCAGGGCGCGATAAAAGGATAAGAGCTGCGGTCCGAGTCGGTGAAAAAAATCTACCTGGTCTTTCGTCAGCGGAAGCGGTGTAGTGGCAATTCGCCAGGTCGTCGTGGCAGTGATCCCTTCCGGAGTCGAAGCCTCTCCGGACATAGGTGGAAAGAGGCCAGCTACGATTAGCTGATCACGGATGATCGTGCAACGGTGGAGGAGGTCGGAGGTACCCAAGTCAGACAGAGGCAGTATCCGTGTCAATGAGAGCCCCTCATGCGAGGCCAAGGGACTGTAACACGGGTTTTCGGATCGTACAAGGGAGAAGAGCAGAACCGCCGCATCGGCGGCGACAACAACATGTCCAATCGCACGGGTGGATGGGAAATGTGACGACCCTGTGGCGACACCGACTGCGCCGCCACAGGCCGATGACATAGTAGCGTGCCCCATAGATTTTGCGAGGCCGCAGCCCAGGGCTGGACAAGCATCTGTTGAAAATGTGAAAGATCCAAGTGTCGATCACGGTATCCCGCACATGGCGAATTGGGTCAACATTATGGCGTGTGCTGGGGGGTGGGGAACTGGTGACAAAAAGTGACATCGACTTGGGCGCTCGCGCAGAATGGTGTTAGTATGAGTCGCACATCGATTGGAATCCTTGCATGTCCGCACACATTGACGAATTGGTGGGCACTTCCGTGACGCCACCGATCGCGCTTCCACAACTCGTGCCGAGCCACACCTGTCTCCAGTGCGATGTCTGTTGTCGGTTCCCGGACCCCGATAGCGCCCTCCGTCCTTATTTTACCCAGAGCGAAATCACTCGCGCTCTGGCCGGGGGCGTAGAGGGAACGGCCTTTCCTAATTGGAGAGGCTCTCAGGTCATCCTGGTTCCCGACTCTCATGGCGACGAGTACCTCTGCCCGGCTTTCGATTCCGCCACCTCCAGGTGTCGCATCTATGAGCAGCGGCCGCTCGATTGTCAGCTCTATCCATTGGCGCTGATGTGGGATGATACACACGACCAGGTGTTGTTGGGGTGGGATACGAAATGCCCGTTCATGCGAGAGGCAATTCCGGCGGAGATCCAGCGTCATGCAGACCACGTGATGACCTTGCTCGACCAACCTGACATCCGCGATCACATCGTGGCGCACCCTCGTCTCATCGGGCGGTTTCAAGAGGACGTGATCGTGCTCACCCACCTTCCGCTGCTCAGCGACGCCATGGCTGCTCAGTGGGGACCTGCGCCGCTGCATCGACTCACACTGGACGATATTCCACGTATGAAGGCGGCGCTGGATCGGTCGGGATGGTGCGGCCCCCACTCGCTCGCGGCCTATTCGCCGATCTACCACTACATATGGAATGGATTACTGGACTTTTGGTGGGTGGAGCTTCAGGGGGCCTTTTGTCTCTTCGCACAGTCGCCTGACGGCTGGTTCTTGCCCCTGCCTCCGATCGGGGGCGGCTCGATCGAGGCATCCCTGTCTGATGCGATGGCGCTCCTCCATCGTTGGAATGGGGACTCCCCAGTCAGTCGAGTTGAAAATGTGCCGTTTCAGCTAGTCCCGGAATTGGAGCGGCTGGGATATCGTCTGACTCCAAAGGAACCGGACTATCTGTATCTCGCGGCGGACCTCGCGGCGTTGGCGGGAGATCGATACAAATCCCAACGCGCCCTGTGCAATCGGTTTGAGCGGGAGCAGTCGTTTCAGGTGGAGTCGTATCAGGTAAGCGACCGTCAGGGCTGTCGTGCGCTATTGAAAGAGTGGTCGCGACAGAAGCAGGTGGACGGGCTCGAGGCCTTGGGGGTGATGTTTTTGGCTGATGCGCGGCCGGCTCACGAAGTCGTATGGTCGCAAGCCTCATCCCTTCCAGTCGTGGGGAGGGTCGTCAGAACTCATGGACGGGTCTGCGGGTATACCTTTGGCTATTGGTTGACGCACGCCACATTCTGTGTGCTCTTAGAGGTGACAGATCGCACTCTTCCGGGGCTGGCGCAGTATCTATTTCGTGAGACCTGTCGGAAGGCCGCGGCGGAAGGGGCTGAATACGTGAACACCATGGATGATGCAGGTTTTTCCGGATTGCGTGCATCGAAACAGGCCTATCATCCCACTCTGCTGATTCCCAACTTCATTGCCTCCCGGACGCGTGAATCATGAAGACCTCCATGGCCTTATCATTCCTTGACCTACGACGATATCGGTGGTTGCCCTATCTGATTATCGCCATGACGATATTTGCGGTCTTCGCCGGTATCGTTCTGGCTCGGTTCGTCGAGTATCGTCTCGTGGAGGCGACGGGAGGAGAACTTACGCTGGCCGCGGCGGAAGTCGCAGAGAAACTCGACCGGATGATGTTCGAGCGCCAAGGCAACACCCTGATGATGGCCAGAGCCTTTGGGTTGCGAGCCTCCGATCCGAGATACCTCTCCGAGTATCTAGAGTGGATGAAGACGGAGTATTCCCCGGTGTATCTGTGGTTCGCAGTTACGGATAGCCAGGGGACGGTGGTGGCGGCGACGGACCTCTCGCTGGTAGGACGCGACTATAGCCATGCCGCATCGTTCATCGCTGCGCGTGCGACGCGACGACTCGACATTGCCGACGTCGCCGTGCAGGAACCTGAGAGCGGCGTCAATACCATCGCATTTACGGCCCCGATCCTTGACTCGCAAGGCACGTTCCTCGGCGTCGTGACTTCGCGGGTGGGGATTCCACTTTTAGAGGAAGTCACAACCAGAACCATTCGCTCGCTGGAAGTTCGACAAGGCGCAGGCGGGCGAGTCGAGTATCAAATGTTAACGCAGCAGGGCCTGGTGTTTGTCGACTCGAATCCGCCGCATCAGGGGACGATCAACCTCAAAGAACTCGGACTTCCCTCGGTGCTCCTGAGCGAGTCCGGTGTACCGGGGTATATCGAGGAAGAGCATTTGCGCCGGCACGTTCAAGTGGTAACTGGCTACGCACAGACCAGGGGCTTCGGAGAATTTAGCGGGCTGGGCTGGTCGGTCCTGATGCGAATGGAGCGGCAGGATATCCTGGCCCCTATTCACGCCTTCTTGTGGAAGGTCGGGATCGCAAGCGTGGTGGTCTGGATACCTATGCTGGGGTTGTTATTTTATGCCACGTCGCGGTTGCGGGCGGAACATCGGCAGGCTCAACAGGAAAGTGCCTGGGCGAAAGCCGCTGAGGCAGCGCTTCTCCAAAGTCAGGAACGAAATCGGGCTATTGTTGACACGGCGCTTGACGGGGTGATCACCATCGATTCGACCGGCATTGTGACCGATTGGAACGCGCAGGCCACGGCGATTTTCGGATGGTCGCGCGAAGAAGCGTTGGGACGGGCACTTGCCGAGACGATCATCCCTGAGCGGGATCGTCAGGCGCACGAACAGGGTATCCGAGAATTTCTCCGGTCGGGGACGGGCGCGATCCTGAACCGCCGGATTGAAATCGTCGCCAAACACAGAAACGGCTGGGAACTTCCCGTTGAACTGGCAGTGTCTCCGGCAAAAATCGGGGATGCGTATATCTTCAGCGCGTTCATCCGTGACATCACCGACCGCCGCCGGGCTGAACGGCGTCTCGCGTCTCAGTATGCGGTGACCCGGGTCCTCTCTGAGGCGACGACCCTGGAACAGGCTGTTCCGAAAATCATCCAAGCCATCGGAGAAAGCCTGGAATGGGACCTGGGCGTATTCTGGCGAGCGGATAAGGCCACGGGGGTGTTGCGCTGTCTTGATCAATGGAAAGCGCCGTCCGTTCAGGCCGATTCGTTCACCTTGTCAACCTGGCAACAGGTGTTTAACCGGGAAGAAGGCTTGCCGGGGCGTATTTGGGCGAACGGCAAGTCGGCCTGGTTGACGGATGTCGCACTGGATCCCAACTTTCCTCGGGGAGCGGAGGCTCGACAGGTCGGCTTCCACGGCGCCTTTGGTTTTCCTATTCTCATAGGGAGTGAAATCGAGGGCGTCATCGAGTTCTTCAGTCGCCAGGTACGGCAGCCTGATGACGAGTTGTTGAGGATGGTGGAAGACATCGGACTCAAGATCGGTCAATTTGGCGAGCGGGCTAGAACGGAAGGGGTGTTGCGGGAAACCGAGGCGCAATTGCGGCAGGCGCAGAAGATGGAAGCCGTAGGGCGATTGGCCGGCGGGGTGGCGCATGATTTCAATAATCTCCTCACGGTGATTCGAGGGTACAGCGAGTTGCTCCTGGGTCGCCTGGGACCCCACGATGCCATGCGGAAAGACATGGAGGAGGTGAAGAAAGCCGCGGACCGGGCTTCCGGACTGACCCGCCAGTTGCTGGCATTCAGTCGTCGTCAGTTCATCGCGGCGAAGGTCGTCGACCTCAATGCACTCGTGGCTAATATGGACGGGATGTTGCGGCGTCTGATCGGCGAAGACATCGTTGAACTCTGTGCTGAACTGGATCCTGTGGCCGGCGCGATCAAGGCGGATCCAGGTCAGATTGAGCAGGTCATCATGAATCTGGTGGTCAATGCGCGTGATGCGATGCCCAAGGGCGGGCGTCTGACGATTGAAACCAGGAATGTGACCATCGGGAAAGGGGCGCGTCTGGATGCCGTGGGGGTGGAGCCGGGATCGTATGTGTTGCTTGCAGTTCGTGACACAGGCCATGGCATGGATGCTGAGACCCGGTCGCATCTGTTCGAGCCGTTCTTCACGACGAAGGAAAAAGGGAAAGGGACGGGATTGGGGCTTTCAACCGTCTATGGCATTGTCAAACAGAGCGGGGGAAGCATCGTCGTGGAGAGTGCTCCGGGTCGGGGCGCTACCTTCCGGATCTACTTCCCACGAGTCGAACAAGAGGCGAAGGAGGCGGCGGGAGGTGTCGAAGCGATCGATCCGGCACATGGGCGCGAAACGATCCTCTTGGTCGAAGATGAGCCGAGCGTCCGGGGTCTCGTGCACGAAACGTTGCGGGTTCATGGGTATACGGTGTTGGAGGCGCGCCATGGCATTGAAGCCCTCCTCGCCAGCACAAAATACGTGGGGCCCATCCATTTGTTATTGACTGATGTCGTCATGCCTCAGATGAGCGGACCTGAAGTCGCGGAAAAACTTCTCGTCGTTCGACCGGGGATCAAAGTGCTCTACATGTCGGGTTATCCGGACCATCCGATATTCGACCAAGGCGGCGTGACCCGCGAGACCGGGTTCCTGCCGAAGCCCTTCTCACCTCAGGTGTTGGCGCAAAAAGTGCGCGAAGTTCTGGATGGTGTGAAAGCCGCCTAGCCTGCCTTCGGTTATTCCCGCCCGATCGCTTGATCTTCCGACTCGGTTCCGTTTATCGTGCCCTACCGTAGCATGAGACCGTCGATGGTCTGCATCTGTGGAATAACAGAGGCACATATTCCCGCAGGATGCCCCAAAAGACCGGACTTCTCACCCGCCCAACCCCGGCGCGCCAAGAGACCCGCCGCTCCGCGGGCAAGGTTCCGGCAAGTGAAGAGCAGGGGCGTACCCTGGGAGGGGGGTCTGAACAAAGCGAGAACGAAGGTGGCGGATTTCTCAGCGTCCCACTAGAAGGGCTTGAATTATGAGTCAACAGTCACGCGAAGTCGATGTTGAACAGTACCGGATCGAGAGAGAACCATTCTACGCGGAGGTCCGAGGAGAGGTCGGCTTGTTCACGATCGCGGCAAACAGCAAGATGCCGGTCATGCTCAAGGGACCTACCGGGTGCGGCAAAACCAGATTCGTTCAACACATGGCCTACAGGCTTGGTCGTCCCTTGATCACGGTGGCTTGCCACGAAGATCTTACGGCCTCCGATTTAGTAGGGAGGTACCTGCTCAAGGGCCAAGAAACGGTCTGGGTCGATGGGCCGCTGACGCTTGGCGTAAAACACGGTGCGATTGTCTATTTGGATGAAATCGTCGAGGCGCGGAAGGATACGACGGTCATCATCCATCCCCTGAGCGATGATCGCCGCCTTCTCCCGATTGAAAAGAAAGGTCAGATTCTCGAAGCCGCGGATGACTTCCTCCTGGTCATTTCCTATAACCCCGGTTATCAGAGCGTGCTCAAGGATCTGAAGCAAAGTACGAAGCAGCGATTTATGGCGATTGAGTTCGATTATCCGGCGCCTGACGTCGAAACCATTGTGGTCGAGCGGGAAGCGGGGATCAGTCGGGATCTTGCGGCCAGCCTGGTCAAACTCGGGGGGAAGGTGCGAAACCTCAAAAATCATGGATTGGAAGAAGGGGTCAGCACCAGGTTGCTCATCTATGCCGGGACCCTCATCCGGCAAGGGGTGGCCATCGATCGCGCTTGCGATGTCGCCATCGCCCGCCCGATCACCGATGATCCAGATATGCAGCGCAGCATTCTGGAACTGGTGAAAGCCATCTTCTGATCCCCCTTGCTGCAGGCCCTCGGTACGAATGAATTCGCTGATCGTGCAGGACACCAAAGACGGAGCGATCCTCACCATTCACGTCCAACCCAAAGCCTCCACCACAGAGTGTGTGGGCATTCATGGCGATGCGCTGAAGATTCGTGTGGCCGCTCCGCCGGTCGACGGCGCAGCCAACGACGAACTGATCCGGTTCTTAGCCCGCCAATTGTCGATTCCTTCTACATCGATGCGGATTCACTCCGGTGCAGGCGGACGGCACAAACGTGTCTTCATCAAAGGAGCCACTGCGCAGCTGGTGATCACCCGTTTGAACCTTGCAAATCAAAAGGGATCGGCGAGGCCATGAGATACAGAGGCGTATCTATCATGACGGGATTGCTGATCCTCTCCGCCTGTTCGGCGGCGCATCCTGTTCTGTATCCTAATGCGCATATGCAGTCTGTGGGGAAAGAAATCGTAGAGCAGGACATTGTGGCCTGTCGGCAATTGGCGGAGGCAGGCGGGGCGGAAGAGGGCAGTGGAAAGGCCGGACGTGTGGCAACCGGCACTGCAGTCGGGGCAGGAGTAGGTGCGGCGAGCGGCGCAGTCGGGGGAGCCATCTCAGGCGCCGCAGGCCTCGGCTCCATGATCGGCGCCGCGAGCGGAGCGGTGTGGGGATTGCTCACCGGCCTGTACTATGCGATAGCCGGTCCGTCACAACCGAATCAGGCCTATACGAACTTCGTGAATCGATGTCTGCAAGAGAAGGGATATGAGGTCACAGGATGGCAGTAAAGAGTTCGTGGAACAGCTTGGTCGGTCTTCGTGCTCGCAGACCGCGCACGATGAAGCAGTGCTCGGTCGATGCGCGCAGTGAAGCCCAACCGGGCCATCCCACGATGAGGGGATACACCTCCTGTGACTGCGTGGGGAAGTGGAAGAAGGTTTGGATATTCGTCTATCAAATTGTTCTAGCTGTGACGATATTGAGTTTAGTAGCTTGTGCGGGGCCGGAGCCGTTGTTGCGCTCGAATGCACATCTTCAGTTACAGGGACGAGAGGCAGCGAAGCTGGAGGTGGCAGCCTGCCAAAGCAAGGCGGAAGCAGCTGGGTTGAAGCCGGGCACCGGCAATCGAAGTGGAAATGTAGCTGCTGGGGCTGTACTGGGTCTGATAAGCGGTGCCGCGGTAGGAGCGTCGAGCGGCCTCGTTGGTGGAGTGACGGGCGTGGCGATTGGGGCGGCGGCCGGAGGTGTGCTTGGGGTGGTCATCGGTTCAGTCGGCGGTGCATACAGACCACTTGAGCCGGATCCTCCCTATGCAGATGCGGTGGTGCGTTGTTTGATTGAGAAGGGATATGACGTGAGTGGGTGGGATTAGGCAGTAGCGAAGTAATCTGGTCATCTCTTTGCTCGCCCATCGCCTACGCTCGAAGGTGCTCACTTGGGTGAAGAGCGCGTCTTGGCGCGCTCGGTGGGTGGGTGAGGATGTGGCACGCAGTAGAGATCGACCAAGCTACCCCGCCGGGAGCGTGAGCGGCAAGGGAAGAGACAGTAGACTATTGCCTGCTGTTGGATGGGGCTCAGCAACGGCTGGCCTTACAGTCGGTCACCACGAGATTTGTGACTTTTTCTCCTGCCTCGAAATCAATCACTAGCCAGGCCAGTCCCGATAACCGTTCATCTTGGTGGGATCCGGATCCCCCTTCGATGAGGCTCACGATGTAGTAGCGTCCCGCGGGAATTTTGGTGAACCAGAAATGTCCAGTAGGATTGGCTCTCGTCGTGCGGAGATAGGGACCCAACCGCTTTTCCGTCTGCAGACGAATCAGCCCCTCGCGCGCGCAGTCAGTCGGAGGGCGTGGGGTTGCTGGGCTTTCAACGGCGGCAGGATTTTCGGCCGCTGAACAGGATGCGGTGGTGACGGTATGGTCGAACCAATAGCGCGTATAGGGGGTGATGGGGATGAGATGGACCGGAGCACCGGCTTGCGTGATGGCTTTCCCTGAGGGTGACACAAGAAACGCCTGTCCAGCCAGAGTACCTCGTCCCCTCTGCTTGTAGGGGAATAAGTCTTTTTCATTCAGTCCGGGGGGCAGCGGTGCAATGCCGGAAGCCGCGTTGCCTGGCTCGGTCGCTCGTGCCTGGTTGGACCACAGGCTTCCCAGCAAGAGTGCGATGACTATTCCGCACAAGAGTCGGACGCGCAGTGGCATGGTCGTTATGAAGTGGGTGAGGACGATGTCGGTGTTTCGTCTTTAGACATCGGTGCAGCAGCGGCCTTGTGTTTGAGGGCGCGGCCTTTGCCTGGAGTCGGGTCAGTGACGATGCCATAGATCTCACGACCTTCGTGGCCTTCCGGGAGATATTCCGTGATCGGCAGGCCGTCTTCCCGCACAAACAATAGGCAGTGGCAGTATTTGTAGATCTGCATTTCGTCGCAGGCGCAGATCCAGCGGCGAAGTTTGGCTTCTGCTTGTTTATCCTTATAGAAGTTACAGGGACAGAGGGGCTTGCCCAGTTCGTCCACATGCATTGCGAGTCCTTTGACCACGGATTCGGTCACTGCGGGATTGGGATGCATGGTCGTCCCGCTCTTTTCTGCGAATCCCTTCACAAACTTCCACATTTTGTCGAGACTCTCTTGTTTGGGCTCGGCCATTACAACTCCTTAAGAGGTTAAGGGTACGAAGCCGGTAGGGGAGGCTGGCGATTCCGGACCTCCAGCTCGTGCCTCTTGCCTCATGCCGCACCGTAGGCGCGTAGTTTACAAGCGCTGGGGCGTCCTTTACAATCCAGGACTTCCTCAAAATTCAGAAGGATGAAATCGCGAATGGAGTTGTCGGACATCCACAAGCAATTGATCGCCAAACTGGCGGAGGAGCTGGGGCCCGCCACGGCCCGGCATTTGGTTTCATGTCTCGCCGACTCCACCGCAAAAACGAACCACATAGAGGGTGTTCTTGTGTTGCTCGACGAGCTGTACGAGGCATCGGCGAAGGTCGCTCGGGCTGCAATCGAATCGTTCCCTGAATTGCTGCGACG
>JBBRRM010000022.1:0-16262 GCA_038275915.1 Nitrospirales bacterium | reverse complement strand
GTGGACATTTCTTCTCTCATCGATAGCCTCCATCCCCTCGAAGTGAAAGTCCTCTCGTCCTTTGAGGTGGATTCCTGCGTCGTTCTTCAGACCGAACAGTTGGCCCAGTCCACCGGGTTAGAGCCCTCTCAGTTAAGTATGGCGATCGAGTGGTTGCTCGCCAAATCGTTGCTCGTGGTCGATACCGAGACCGTGACGCCCATTGCTTCACTAACCAAAATCGGTGATCTCTACTTTGAACAATACTCACCGATCGAACGGGTTTTGTCTGCGGCTCGGGAAGCGGCCAAAACAGGGAAGCGTTTGACCATTCAGGATATACAAGCCCGGGAAGGACTCGAACCGGCGGAGATGAGCGGCGCGATCGGACGCCTCAAGAAAGAAGGCGCGCTGCTGATTATTCAAGGCGGCTGCATCGAATCGACAGGCCGGCCGAGTCAGACGGCGGAAGTCATGCGGCGATTGCTGCAACAGCTCCATGGAGCAACGCGGGAGCTGCAGGCGTTTTCCGAAGCAGAACGGCAGGTGATTCAAGACCACGCCGTGAAGCGCGGGAATGCGCGGGAACCCTTCCGCATCGATGATCGCGTGGCCAGAGCGCTCAAGCTTTCTGCTGCCGGCATTGAGGTTGCCCGGCAGCTCTCCAGGCAAGGAATCGCGGAGGAGGTTTCCCAGCTGACGCCCGAATTATTGAAGGACGGGAGTTGGCGGACGAAGCGCTTTCGTAAATACACGATCAGTCTTCGAGCGCCACGCATTACACCGGGCAAACGACATCCGTATCGCGAGTTTCTGGATACCGTGAAGACGAAACTTGTGAGCATGGGATTCCAAGAAATGCGGGGCTCCCTGGTCGAGACAGAATTCTGGAACATGGATGCCCTCTTCATGCCGCAGTTTCATCCCGCACGGGATATTCATGACGTCTACTTCGTCAAGGACCCGACGCATGCTTCGTCGATTGCGGAACCGTTCTTGTCCCGCGTCATGCAAGCGCACCAGAATGGTGGCGGCACCGGTTCGACCGGTTGGAACTATCCCTTTAATCCGGAGCGCGCGCGCCGCCTGGTTTTAAGAAGCCAGGGGACGGCCGTCTCGGCCCATACATTGGCGGCACAACCAGCGGTACCGGGAAAGTATTTTTCCATTGCCCGTTGTTTCCGCTACGATCAAGTCGATGCAACGCATGCCACCGATTTCTTTCAGGTGGAAGGGATCGTGCTCGGTGAAGACATCAACTTTCGCACGCTGCTGGGTCTATTGAATCTCTTTGCCCGCGAAGTGGCACAGGCGAAGGAAGTCAAATTTCTTCCAGCGTACTTCCCCTTCACCGAACCGTCAGTCGAATTGCACGTGCGCCATCCGAAGCTCGGGTGGATGGAGCTTGGCGGAGCGGGATTGTTCCGGCCGGAAGTCACCCTTCCGCTGGGCGTGACCATTCCGGTGATCGCGTGGGGATTGGGACTCGATCGCATGGCGATGGTGGCACTCGGTATTCACGATATTCGTGAATTGTTCACCGACAATCTTGATCTGATTCGCTCTACTAGAAGGACCTCCTAGCTTCACATGCCCACGATCACTATTTTTAAGCAGGATCTTGAGGGATTGCTCGCAGGGCCGGGAGAGGCTCGACGACCGATCACCATGGAGCAGCTCGAAGAGTCGTTGATGCTCGTGAAGGGTGAGCTGAAAGGGCAGAATCCCGACACCGGCGAACTGCGAATCGAGTTACAAGATAGCAACCGTCCTGATCTCTGGTGCTGCGAAGGAATTGCGCGGCAGATTCGGATAAAGCGGCTAGGCGCCCCCGTGAAGTATGACTTTCTCACGACCCCGTCGAAATCACTCAAACACCTGAATGTGGCTCCCGGTTTGGAGAAGGTCAGGCCCTACGTGGCGGCCTGTACAGCCACTGGCTACCGCGTGACGCAGGATGGCCTCGCCCAGCTGATCCAGACGCAAGAGAAACTCGCGGAGATGTTCGGCCGCAAACGCCGAACCGTGTCGATCGGACTCTATCGGCTCGCGGCGATCGAGTTTCCTGTCACCTACGACTTGGTGAAACCCGACGAAGTCACATTCACGCCGCTGGGCATGGACACGGTCATGACGCTCGGAGAGATACTGCTTGTCCATCCCAAAGGGCTGGAGTTCGGCGGGATTCTCGCAGGTCATGACCGTCTGCCTTTCCTTCGCGATGCGAAGCATCAGGCACTATCCTTCCCGCCGATCATCAATAGCCGTGAGGTTGGAGAGGTGCGGGTGGGCGACGATGCCTTATTCGTCGAGGTCACGGGCACGGACCTCTCGATGGTCGTGCTGACCCTCAACATTCTCGCCGCTAATCTGGCGGATCGTGGCGCGGTCATTGAACCGATCGAAGTGCGGTATCCCTATAAGACCGATCTCGGCGAGGCAGTGAGGACGCCCCACGATCTCAGGAAGTCACGCACGCTTCCAATCAGCACAATCGAACAGGCTCTAGGGCAGGCGCTAGGTGTCCAAGAAGTGGCCAAGTCGTTAGCCGCCTATGGCTATGAGGTGATGACGACAGGTGAAGAGGTCACAGTGACGCTTCCGATCTATCGGCAGGACTTGATGCACGCAATGGACGTCGTCGAAGATGTCGCCATCAGCCGTGGGTACGGAGGCTTTTTGCCCGTGATGCCTTCGCAGTTCACGGTCGGTGGATTGTCGCGCATTGAAGAGGTCTCCGACCGTGTCAGGGCCCTTATGGTCGGTATGGGCTTCCAGGAGATTATTTCCAACATTCTCGGCTCGCCCAAGGATCTGCGCGATGCGATGCGATTGGAAGGGACCGAGTGGGGACAACTCGTCGAAGTAGACAATGTGATGTCTCTCAACTTCTCTGCCCTTCGACAATGGATGCTCCCCTCATTGCTTCGCGTGGAGGCCGCATCGAATCGGGCGTTTTATCCTCATCGGATGTTCGAGGCGGGTGAAGTGGCACGTCCCGATTCCACGCACCCTCTCGGATCACGCACCGTGATGGTGCTCGGAGGAATGATCGCCCATGCCGATGCACATTTCTCCGAAATCCACTCCTGCCTGGACACGTTGTTTTACTATGTGAACCAAGAATACAGCCTGGAACCAATCCAGCATCCTTCATTTCTCGCAGGACGTGTGGGGGGGATTGTGTCTGATGGAAAACAGCTCGGTGTGATTGGGGAACTGCACCCCGAAGTGCTCGAACGATGGCAGATCGGTGTCCCGGCTGTCGCGTTCGAAGTCGATTTGACGCAACTAGCCGACCGGTCTTGAGGCCTGCGCCAGGGGCGCATTCCTCAAGACGTTCTGTCCCAGCCAATTCTTCGAAGAGTATCCTCGGTAGGGCTGCGCTTACGCGCCGGCAGGAGTGAGGTGTTGTTTGGCAAGACCGACCAGCTGCTCAAACCCCGTAGCATCTTTGATTGCCATATCGGACAAGACCTTCCGGTCCAAGAGGATATTGGCTTTCTTCATCGCATTGATGAATCGGCCATAGGTCAGCCCGTGCGCTCGAACTGCCGCATTGATACGCGCAATCCACAACACGCGGAAATCCCGCTTCCGATTTTTCCGTCCGGTATAGGCGTATGCTTGACCCTTATCGACTGATTCTGTTGCGGTGCGGAACAGCCTGCTCTTTCCTCCATACTGTCCCTTCGCCAGTTTCAGCCGTTTCTTCCGTCGATGTCTTGTTTTGGGGCCACCTTTTGCGCGAGGCATGGGTCGGTACTCCTTTTGGTTAACGCGATTCGTCCAGTCTAGTTGTAGGGCAATAAGCGATCAAGTGCCTGAATCTTGGTCTTATCGACGAGAACCTTACGACTCAATCGGCGCTTCCGGTCCTTTGGCTTACTGGTGAGGATATGGCGTTTCCCCGCCTTTCGCCTGACCAATTTTCCAGAGCCAGTGCGGGTAAACCGCTTTTTGGCGCCACTATGCGATTTCATTTTCCTTTTCATGATCGGTGATTCCTTTGGTTAATAGCGTTTCGGCCGACCGTCTTATTTCGGGGCCACAATCATGATCAGGCTTCGGCCTTC
Organism: Nitrospirales bacterium; assembly: GCA_038275915.1. Taxonomy (GTDB): domain Bacteria; phylum Nitrospirota; class Nitrospiria; order Nitrospirales; family Nitrospiraceae; genus Palsa-1315. Next base: position 12,207 of record JBBRRM010000022.1, on the reverse strand, counting down.
CATGCGGGGGGCATACTCGATCGTGCCCGCCTCTCCCAATTCCGTGATGACCGAACTCATGAGTGTTCGGCCCATCTCCTGATTGGCCATCTCGCGACCGCGGTAGGTCAAGACGACTTTGGTCTTGTTACCATCGGCTAGAAATCCCTTTATCTGTCGGATCTTGATCTCTAAGTCATGCTTATCCGTCCGAGGACGCAACTTAATTTCTTTCACCTGCGTCGACTTTTGGTGACGCCGGTTCTGGTGGTCCTTTTTGCTCAGCTCGAACTTGTATTTCCCGTAGTCCATAATGCGACACACGGGAGGCACCGATGTCGGCGCGACCTCGACAAGGTCGTAGCCATTGTCTTGCGCTTGTTTGAATGCATCAGCCGTGAGGAGAATGCCGAGCTGTTCGCTATCCGGGCCAATCACCCGGACTTCACGCACCCTGATTTCCCGGTTAACTCGTAGTTTGGGGACGATAAGACACCTCTTATTGTGTCAGTGAATGTTGCTGTGTTGCCGGCTTGAGATCCGCACGGAGTAAGTCGAGCGCTCCTGCGACGGTCATACTGCCGAGGTTGGCTCCGCTCCGGCCCCGTATCGCCAGAGTGCGACTCTGCACTTCTCGGTCGCCAACCACAAACATAAAGGGAACCTTCGCCTTCTCCGCCTCTCGAATTTTGAGCCCAATCTTTTCATTCCGGAGGTCTGCCTCAGCGCGGAAGCCTGCTGCTTTTAATTGAGTCACGACCTCGGCGACGTATGGCCGCTGGTTGTCCGTAATGGACATGACGATCGCCTGAACCGGCGCGAGCCAGGTCGGGAAGGCGCCGCCAAAATGCTCAATCAGAATGCCGAAGAACCGTTCGATCGATCCCATCAGAGCGCGATGGATCATGATCGGCTGATGAACTTTGCCGTCTTCCCCAATGTAGCCTAATTCGAACCGCTCAGGATTATTGAAATCGACTTGAATGGTGGAACATTGCCAGGAGCGCCCCAGGGCATCTTTAATTTTGATGTCGATCTTGGGTCCGTAGAAGACGCCTTCGCCCGGATCGATCTCGTATGCGACTCCACGGCCCTTCAAAGCTGCTTCGAGCGCGCTCGTGGCTTGGGCCCACCGTTCTTCAGAACCGACAGATTTTTCCGGCTTAGTCGAAAGGTACACTTCAAACTCGGTGAATCCGAAGGTTCCAAGAATAAAGAAGGTGAAGTCGAGGACCTGGCTGACTTCGCTCTCGATCTGATCCGGCCGGCAGAACAGGTGTGCGTCGTCCTGTGTGAAGCCGCGAACCCGCAGGAGACCATGAAGGACGCCTGTCCGTTCGTACCGGTAGACGGTTCCCAGTTCGCCATAGCGGATGGGGAGGTCCCGGTAACTGCGGAGATGCGACTTGTAGATCATGATGTGGAACGGACAATTCATCGGCTTGAGCTGGTACTCACTATTTTCTACCTTCATGGGAGCGAACATGTTGTCGCGGTAATAGTCGACGTGGCCGCTGGTTTTCCAGAGGTCTAGTCGAGCGACGTGAGGGGAGTACACGAGTTCGTACCCGTTTTGAATATGCTGGTCGCGCCAAAAGTTTTCGATCAACAGCCGGATCGTCGCTCCCTTCGGATGCCAGAGCACCAGGCCTGGTCCGATTTCATCCTGGATCGAAATCAAGTCGAGTTCCTTGCCGACCTTTCGGTGGTCTCGTCGTTTAATCTCTTCTAGCCGTGCAAGGTGTGCGTCGAGTTCCGCCTGGGTGGGGAAGGAGGTTCCATAGATCCGCTGCAGCATGGGATTGCGTTCGTCACCGCGCCAGTACGCTCCAGCCGTGTTCAGGAGCTTGAATGCCCCGACATGACCTGTTGTCGGGAGATGCGGACCGCGGCAGAGGTCGGTGAAATCCCCCTGCTTGTAGACTGAGATGGCCTGCCCCTCTGCCAGTCCTTGGATGAGTTCCACCTTGTAGGCTTCCCCACGCTCCTGGAAGAACTGTACTGCTTCTTGTTTCGACAATTCTGACCGTGTGACAGGAAGAGCGCGCTTAATGATGTCCTTCGCGCGTGCTTCGATTTTCTCGAGATCTTCCGGCGTAAATGGGCGCTCAAAGGCGAAGTCATAGAAAAACCCATCCTCAAGGGCCGGGCCGACCGTGAGCTGGGCCGTTGGGAATATTTCTTTGACGGCCTGTGCCATGATGTGGGTACTGCTATGGCGGTAGACGTCGCGTCCTTCAATGCTGTCGAATTGGAGCGGGGTCACCTCAGCATCTTCCATCAAAGTGCTGGAGAGATCGACGGTATGGCCATTTACCTTCGCTGCAAGGATGCCCGGGCCAAGTGTCAGACCGAGAGCCGCCAGGGCAGACCCCACGGTGAGGCCAGCTGGAATCTCCCTGCTACTACCATCTTTGAGCGTAATCTTCATGACCTACGGCTTCATCGAGCAAGCGCTAGAAACAACAAAGGCACCCCGCCTACGAGAGGCAAGCGGATGCCCTCAGCTGGGTGGTAGGCGCGGACGGTCTTGAACCGTCGACCTCTACCGTGTCAAGGTAGCGCTCTCCCCCTGAGCTACGCGCCTATTGGGTCCGAAGGCGCATGCTAATATAGCCCTGCCCAAAGTGTCAAGAAACGCAAAAGAGAAGACCCTACCCCAGAGTGAAGTATGCGATCTCCTCTCCTGCTCGACAGCGGTACGATTTGGCGATCGTACGTCGTTACCTGACGGCTGACTTCAAAATTTTCCCTGCAGAGAATTTCGGGACTTTGGCTGCGGGAATCCGTAACGCTTCGCCGGTTCTGGGATTGCGCCCGAGCCGGGCTTTCCGCCTGGCAACCGTAAAGGTCCCAAAATTTACCAGCGAAACGCGCTGTCCCTTTTTCAGGGAGGTGGTCACCGCTCCGGTGAAGGCCTGTAACGCCGTGCCCGCTGCAACCTTGGTGATACCCGCGGATGCCGCCATTTTTGCGATCAGCTCTTCTTTCGTCATTGTGCCCCTCCTGTTATTTGAGTTGAACTATGCGACTCCTTGCCACTCACGTTCGCCGTCAATGTAAGTCATATTTCGGCATTCTGCGCACACCCGACACGTCAGGCTTCTCGCTTCTGCGCCGTTCGACTCCGTTTCATGGGAATGTGAAGGTCATGGATCTTTTTCCTGAGGGTATTTCGATTCAAGCCCAGCAGTTCCGCCGCTTGGATTTGGTTCCCTTTGGTTTCCTGAAGGGCTCTTGTAATCAAGGGCCGCTCAATGGCATTGATCAACATGGGATGCAGATTCCGTCCCGAACCGTCTCGCATCCCTTTCACAAAATCCCCCATCTTCCATTCGAGATAGTCCTCAAGCGACAGGGCTTCTTTTCCATCCGCTCCCACAGCATTCGGCCGCGCCATCACTTGCATGAATTTGGAGGCTCGCTTCAGCACAGTCCGGGAGCCGGTGATGACCAACGTGTGTGTGAGATCGATGTTGGTTGGTATGGCCGTAGCCGCAGCGGATGACCCTGGTTTCACTTCGACGATGAGCGCATCGAATGTGCGACGCGTCACGTCCTTCGGCAGCGTGGAGGCGTCTTTCGCCGCAGTCACGGAAGCATCTTTGAACGCATGCTTGAACTGACTCTGGATGTCTGAGTCGCCACTGAGCAACAAGATACTGAAGACAGATGACGTCAGTGACATGAAGGTTCCAGAAGAAGAACGGAGAAGAGGTGCGGATTATTGCCCAGAGCCATTTTGATGTCAACGAGGAAAATGAAGGCCGTGCAGTTCTTGTTGGCTCGAGCATAGAGAACCTGATAGGTTGCTTTTTCCGGATGAGCGGTCCTGGTCTTAGGTAGTGAGGAATGAAAACACGTTTCGAGACATTCAAGGGATCGCCCGCGTCAGTACCATGCCAGTTTCGTGTAATCGGCAAATATGAACCTGTTCCGATCCTCCAGAGAGATCCGCCTGTGGTTTGTGGCATAGAAACTCTCTAAGAGGATGCTCTCGGAATTACCTAAGCGCCGTAGCTTGACAGCAGCGTTGCTCAGAGAGTATTAACATACACTGTGCATTTTAATTCCTATCGGAATACTCATGTATGAAAGTATCTCTCAGGGCAACCTATGGAATTATGGCGGCTGTCGACCTAGCCATGCATCTCGGGACAGCGCCAGTACAAGCGAAATCAATTGCACGTCGACAGGCCATTCCTGCTCGGTTTCTTGAACAGGTTCTCCATGGGATGAAGAAGGCCGGTCTTGTCTCGAGTCTTCGAGGTGCCCAAGGCGGCTATGTACTTTCGAAGAAACCGTCCGAGGTGTCGGTGGTCGAAATCCTCGAGGCGCTTGATGGTCCCCTTTCTCCTCCCGGCGAAAGAGCTGGGCCTGCTCAGGTCCGACGACTCAGTAAACCTGACCTTTTGCTAGGGAAGGTTTGGGAGCAGGTCTCTCAAGCAGAGCGCCATGTACTCGAGGCCATAAGCGTGGAAGAATTAGCCGGACAGCAACGAGTGCTCGAGGAAGAGCGATCGTTGATGTACCACATTTGAGGTTACCCATGAGTCGCATAACACTCAATACTGTCCCGATTAAGACCGAGCCCATTCCTCCTGCCATTGTTGAGGAGATCGAGACCTTCGAGGCCGAAGCAGCGCGCATGGCCGCCGGCGATGTCTCCGGCGAGCTGTTCAGGCCGTTCCGTCTCCAGTACGGCATTTACGGCCAGCGGCAAGCCGGCGTCCAGATGGTCCGCATCAAAATCCCCTTCGGTGGACTGACGGCAAATCAGCTTCGCCGGGTTGCAGAATTGACCGAGCAATATGCCACCGGGGTCGGGCATGTCACGACACGCCAGGATATCCAGCTGCATTTTGTTGAGTTAAAGGACGTGCCGACCATCATGCGCGGGCTCGCCGAAGTCGGCTTGACCACCAGAGAGGCCTGTGCCAACACGGTCCGCAATGTCACGGCCTGTCACCTTGCCGGAATCTGTCAGGGAGAAGTGTTCGACGTAACGCCCTATGCGAAAACCGTCGCACTCCACCTGTTGCGGAATCCACTCAACCAGAGCCTGCCTCGCAAATTTAAAATCGCCTTCTCCGGCTGTAAGCAGGACTGCGCGCTCACCCCGATTCACGACATCGGGCTTCTTGCTGCAAAGCGTGCGGATGGAGTCATCGGCTTTCGAATGGTCGCAGGAGGTGGTCTCGGTTCAGCCCCCCGGCTTGCGCAGGTCCTTCGCGAGTTCACTCCGATGGATGAACTCATCCCGAGCGTAGAAGCCGTGATTCGAGTGTTCGACACCCTGGGCAATCGAAAGAATCGCACGAAGGCCCGAATGAAGTTCGTGATTGAAAAACTGGGATTCGAGGAGTTCAAACGTCGATGGGAGGAGGCCTATGTGTCGATGGGACATGCCCGTCCGACCCATGAGCCGATCAAGTTGCTTTCCTATCCGGATGAACCTGTTCCCCTCATCATGCCGACATCGAATGGGTCGAAGCAGTCGGCGGTGCAGACCAATGGTCATGCTCAGGGTGCGACCGCGGAGACGCCGTTTGAGATGTGGCGACGCACCAATGTCGTACGTCAGAAGCAAGCGGGCTATGTTGCCGCAGTGACAAAGTTATTTATGGGCGATCTCACGGCAGAACAGATGCTCCTCATTGGCGATCTAGCGGATCGTTATTCCAACGGCAACATTCGGACGACGATCAATCAAAACATGATTATTCGATGGGTGCCGGAGTCGCGCGTGGCCGATCTCTATACCGACCTTGCCTCACAGGGCTTGGCCGACCCCGGAGCCGAATTGGTCGAAGATATTATCGCTTGCCCCGGCACTGATACTTGTGGACTTGGGATCACCTCCTCAAAGGGACTAGCGCGAGCATTGGCAGAGGTCTTCCCTGCCGGGCGGGTTCCCGAAGATTTGAGCGATGTCAGTGTCAAGATCAGCGGGTGCCACAACTCCTGCGCCCAGCACCATATCGCCACGATTGGGTTGCATGGAGTCGGGAAACGCATTGGCGAACACGTCGCGCCCTTCTACGAATTGCATTTGGGCGGGAGGGTCAATGGGACCGCGAAAATCGGACAGATGGTCGTTAAGTTGCCGGCCAAGAGTGTGTCGGCGGCGATTACGCATTTGATCACCGTGTATCGTCGAGATCGCCACTCCGGTGAAGGGTTGCCGGCATTCATTGATCGTGTCGGTAAGGTCAAACTCAAGGACGAACTGATCCCCTATACCATCGTACCGTCCTTTCACGATGATCCGACGTTCTACTATGATTGGGAAGGTGAAGAAGAGTTTATTTTGGAGGATCTCGGACCTGGCGAGTGCGCAGGGGGCGCGCTTGAAATGATCGAGAACGGCATTCTCGAAGCCGACCAAGAACTCTATCAAGCGAAGCTCCTCGTGGATAATCATCAATATTCCGTGTCGGTGAACAAGTCCTATCGCGCAGTGCTAGCCGCTGCCAAGGCCTTGCTTGTGACAGAAGGACTTGAACCTTCGACAGATGCAGAAACCTTTATCGAATTCGACAGTCGGATTGCGCAAAAGGGCATTGTTCCCGCCATGTATCAGGAATTGAGGAAGCGGGTCGGCGATCTCGGGCCCAAAGAGACCACAGGCGAATCAGCCCGCGACAAGATGGTGTTTGCCAAGGGATTTGTCGATGCCTGTCGTGCCGCCACGGAGCAGATGGGCAAAGATCTGAAGTTGGCGCCGGTGGGGAATGCCACGGTGGTTACGGCCAGCGCGACACCCGAAGTCAAGCCGGCTGTGCTTTCTATCACCACCCCTGTTCCATCTGGCTCGCCGGTATACGATCTCCGCGGAGTGGCCTGTCCGATGAATTATGTGAAGACCAAGCTGAAGCTGGAGATGATGGACGCGGGCCAACGTTTGGAAGTCTGGCTCGATGCGGGTGAGCCCATCAAAAATGTACCCCTAAGTTTAAAAAACGACGGGCATAAATTGTTGCTGCAGGAACCACTCGAGGCCGCCGCGGCGCATTATCGGATTCTGGTCGAAAAAGTAGAATAGCGCGACGAAGGGATGTTTCCTTGCTCTCGCAACGCGCGGCCGGCTGGGAGACGCGGCGTCTCGGCGCCGCGAGGGAGGGCGGGTGAGAACAGGAGCACCGCCCTCGTTGGACGCGCGCAGTTGGAAATCATCCCTCTCGCCGCTTGAAGTGTGTGTGAAAGTGGAAAGAACCTAATGGCAGATATCTCATCAGAAGAACTGAATGCCTGGGGCGAGTCGTTCGAGGCAAAGCAGCCGCAGGAGGTCGTGGCAGCTGTAATTGAGCGCTACGTGTCGAAGATCGTGCTGGCCTGCAGTTTCGGGGCAGAGGATGTTGTGCTCGTGGACATGGTCCACCGGATCAATCCATCAGTGCCGCTCTTCTATCTCGACACGGAGTTTCTCTTTCCCGAGACCTATGCCACGCGCGATCGAGTAATTGAGCGTTATGGATTGCAACCGCAGCAGGTCATACAGGTGAAGTCGTTGCTTACGCCGGAGCAACAAGCTGCTCAGCACGGTGACGCGCTATGGACGCGCCATCCCGATCAATGTTGTGAGTTGCGTAAGGTCGAGCCGCTTACTCGCGTGCTCAAGGGCTTCGACGCATGGATCACCGGGATCAGGCGAGACCAGTCTCCCACGAGAGCCAATGCGAAGCTGATCGAGTGGGACCAGAAATTTCAGTTGGCTAAAGTCAATCCGCTCGCGAAGTGGACGTGGGAGGATGTCTGGACCTACATTCGTGTCTATGAAGTGCCCTACAACGAATTGCATGACCGCAACTATCCCAGTATCGGTTGTACTTATTGTACGAGTCCGGTGTTGCCCGGCGAAGACCCCCGCGCGGGACGGTGGAAAAACTTTACCAAGACTGAGTGCGGGTTACACAAGGCCTCGTAATGTCGATGCAGGAATTCATCGCCAAAGTCGCCAAAGGGCCAAGGGCTGCCAAGGATCTCACCTGGGACGAAGCGAAGCGTGCGATGAAAGCGCTCATCGAAGGAGACGCGACGCAGGCACAGGTGGGGGGCTTCCTGATGGCCATGCGGATCAAGATGGAGTCCGTTACCGAACTGGCCTCGATGACCGCGGCTGCGCGTTCTTACGTGGCGCCTGTGCCGATCCCGCGAGAACTGGGCGTCGTGGACCTGCCGAGCTATGCAGGGAAACAGGAAACGTTCCACGCCCTTGCAGCCGCTGCCATCGTGGCCGCGTCGGCAGGCGCTTCGGTCTTGATGCATGGGTACGACGGGATTCCCGGTCGCGCGGGGAATGCCGGGGTGCTCAAGGCCTTGGGCCTGCCGATCGACATGGAGCCGAAAGTGGCGGCAGAGGCGGTGTCGCGGCATGGATTCGCCTATCTCGACATTGCCCTATACCACCCTCCGATCTATCGTTTCTTAGAAATGCGACAAGAACTCGGGGCACGGAACGTCTTTCATCCGGTTGCGAGGCTCTTGAATCCGGCTCGTGCCGCATCGCAGGTCGTCGGTCTGTCCCATCCTCCCCACTTTGAAAAGACCGCTGAAGTATTACGGATGCTGGCTTGTCCTCGGGCGCTGGTGGTCAGCGGGGTTGAAGGCGATCCGGAGCTCTCGATTGCCGCGCTCACCAGGGTCTTGGAATTGCGAGACGAGCGGATTACCCCCCTCTCGTTCGCGTCAAGAGATGCCGGGTTACCGCAGGGGTCGCCTCGCGACATGGCTGGGTTTCCATCGAGCCAGCGAGACAAGGAAGCGGATCTGCTCCGACGGATTCTCCACAATCAACTGCAAGGCGGGCCGTGCAATTGGGTGCTGATGAACGCGGCGCTGATCCTCTATGCCGCAGGCAAAGGGGCGACATGGGCCTCATGTCTTCCACTGGCGCGTCGCGCGCTCGAAGAGGGGGCGGCGGCACGCAAGTTAGAAGAGTTGACTCAGGAGCCGGTGGGTACAGGAATGACCGGCCGAATCCATTGACCCCACGAGAGGACCGAGTCCGTGCGACACCTTCGTCAATTAGAAGATCAGAGCGTCTACATTCTCCGGGAGGCCTACAAGCATTTTGACAACCTCGCCATGCTGTGGTCGATGGGGAAGGATTCGACCGTATTGCTTTGGTTGGCCAGAAAGGCCTTTTTCGGTCATGTCCCGCTCCCTCTTCTGCACGTCGATACGAGTTATAAAATTCCCGCCATGATCGAATATCGAGATCGAGTGGCCCGTGAGTGGGGCCTTAAATTGGTCGTCGGGCAAAACAAGGAAGCGCTCGCGGCCGGGATGAATCATACGCTGGGCCGTGTCAACTGCTGTACGGCCCTGAAAACCAACGGACTCAAGCAGTTGATTGAGCAAAAGGGCTACACGGGCATCATTCTCGGCGTACGAGCAGACGAGGAAGGAACGAGAGCTAAGGAACGGTACTTCTCGCCCCGCGACAAACATGGCGATTGGGATTTCCGCGATCAGCCGCCGGAGCTCTGGGATCAATTCAAAACGACCTTTCCTCCGGGAACACACATCCGGATCCATCCGCTGCTGGATTGGACGGAAATCAATATTTGGGAATACATCAAGTTGGAAAACATTCCCTTCATCGATCTCTATCTCGACAAGGGAGATGGGACGCGCTATCGCAGTCTCGGTTGCGCACCCTGCACGACGCCGATCAAATCGACGGCGAAGTCCGTGGACGATATTATTGACGAGTTGCGGCATACGACGGTGGCAGAGCGATCGGGCCGTGCGCAGGATGAAGGGCGAGGGATGGAACTGCTCCGCAAAGACGGCTACATGTAGCGAGGATGATGAAAAAGACCCCCAATGTCGTTATCAGCTCATCGAAATCCTCAACGTACCCCAGAGGGTACGCTTCCGGCTTCGATTCGCCTCGGCCTCGTTGAATGGCGTTTTTGATCATCCTCATTAAGGCAAGACGACCATGAACAATCAAACCCAGAAACCCTCTGACAATCTAAACATCGTCATCGTCGGGCACGTGGACCACGGGAAGTCCACCCTACTGGGACGTCTCTATGCCGACACCGGATCGTTGCCGGATGGCAAACTGGAAAAGGTTCAAGCCATCTGTCGGCAGCAGGGCAAGGAATTCGAGTATGCGTTTCTGTTCGATGCATTTCTTGAAGAACAGGAGCAAGGAATCACTATCGATACGGCGCGGACGTTTTTCGGCTGGAAGGGCCGGCAGTACATCATCATCGATGCGCCGGGGCACAAGGAGTTCCTCAAGAATATGATCTCCGGGGCGGCCCGGGCCGAAGGGGCATTGTTGCTGATCGATGCCTTGGAAGGCGTAAAGGAACAATCCAAGAAGCATGGCTATCTTTTGTCGCTCCTGGGCGTGCGACAGTTTGCCGTCGTCGTGAACAAGATGGATCTGGTCGGCTATCGGCAGAATGTGTTCGACGGGATCGAAAAGGAATATCGAGAATTCCTTGGGCAGTTCAAGGCGGTTCCTCAGGAGATCATTCCGGTCAGTGCCAAGCTCGGAGACAATATTGCGAACCGGAGCGAGAAGATGTCTTGGTACAGCGGCCCCACCGTCCTGGACGCGCTCAGTGCCTTTCGAAAGGAACCGGGACGATCCGAACAGCCGCTTCGCCTGCCGGTTCAGGATGTATACAAGTTCGACGCCCGTCGCATCATCGCCGGCCGCGTCACGGCGGGGCGATTGAAGGTCGGCGATTCCCTGGTCTTTTCACCGTCGAACAAACGGGCGACGGTCAAATCTATTGAGGCGTTCAATGTTGATCCTTCCCCGGTAGAAGGTCATGCAGGCCACTCGGTCGGGGTCACGCTCGATGAGCAGATCTTCGTCGAACGAGGAGAGATCGCCTCGCATCAGGAGCAACTTCCCTTGGTATCGACGGCCTTTCGAGCCAATGTGTTCTGGCTCGGCCGGAAGCCGTTGGAACGGGCGCGGCGATATCAGCTTAGAGTGGCGACGAAGGAAGTGGATTGTGAAGTCGCTACCATCCACCGGATCATCGATACGATGGATCTGTCCCAGCAGCAAGGCAGTAGCATCGTGAACAAGAATCAGGTGGCTGAGTTGACGATTCGGGCCAAAGCGCCGGTCGCGTTTGACCTCTCGGCCTCGTTTGAATCGACGGGTCGATTTGTCCTCGTGGACGAGTATGACATCGCCGGTGGCGGTATCGTGACTGAACTGGTTCATGACGATCAGGAGTTTCTCCGCGAAGAAGCTCGGCAGCGCGATTTTGCCTGGGTGAAGGGGGAGGTCGGTGTCGAGGATCGTGCGCAACAGTACGGTCACCGGGCGGCAATCATCCTGGTGACGGGGGGCCGACATACGGGGAAGTCCTTCCTGGCCAGAAAAATCGAGGCCAGGCTTGTGGCAGACGGCCGGCATGCCTACTTGCTTGACGGGGGGAATCTCCGTCGTGGGCTTGATGCAGACCTTTCGGAAGGAGAACGAGGCCAGGCGACAGAGATGGCCCGACGCTATGGAGAGGTGGCGAGGCTGCTTGTTGATACCGGGTTGATCGTGGTTTCGACGACCAATCCTTTCGGCATGGCCTATGTCGAAGCGGCACAGGCCATACGTACGCTCGTCCACCCGGTGCCTGTCATTGCCATTCACATGAGCAAGGCACCCGAAGAAGTCCCTCCCAATACGGATATCGTGCTGTCAGGCCCGGCGGACTTCGATGCGGCCACTCGCCGAATCCTTGAGGAGCTTAAGCGGCGTGGAGTCCTGGCTCAGGCGATCGGGGCGAAGCCGACCTTTCAGTATTCCATTTAGCAGGATGACGGAAAAGTCCACCAGCGTCGTTCTCGCATCGCTCATACGACATTCACCGTAAGCATCGCCGGGCGAGTGTCCGGCTCATGACATGGGGTTCATACGCCTCCCTCCCTTCGTGATTTGTGACGACTCTCTCTCGTTTGACTCTCCAGAAACCCGTGTGTTACCGTTCAAGCCCACTGTATTCGTACGGTTAACGAGAGGTATTGCTCATGGCGGTCGAGAAAGATCTGAAGGCCATTCTCGGGAAATTGAAGTATTCAGACGACGCCAAAGTCCTCGCACAGATTTCAGAAAATACCAAACAGGTCCATGTTCGCATGGCCGGCATCAAGCACAAGCTGGTGGTCATGAGCGGAAAAGGCGGCGTGGGCAAGAGCATGACGACCGTTAACCTGGCGTTGGCTTTTGCGAGGCAGGGTGCCAAGGTC
>JBBRRM010000021.1:0-16342 GCA_038275915.1 Nitrospirales bacterium | reverse complement strand
CCCATGCTTTCGCAAGGGGTGCCCCTCGTTGTGGGCCAGAATGGTCAACGATAGCGCCAGCAAAGAAATCACCATCGCCAGCACGACAGCCAGCGTGGCAAGGGCTGGAGCATGGTGCTGCGTGGCAGGAACCCGCATCGCCGCCATGGCAGTGTAATGCATGCCTGAGATCCCAACCCCGCCAAGAAGGATGCTAGCAGCCACAGCCTGAGGCCAGGCTGCTTTGCCGTAGCTCACGACGACCAGCGCCGCAGCGGAGCCAACCATGCTCACTGTCAGAGAAAGCAAGACCGTGGGCCAGTCGTACTGCACCGGCACCGGCAGGATGAAGGCCAGCATGCCGGTATAGTGCATAGACCAGGTGCCGATTCCATCCACTACGGCGCCGCCGACCAGCCAGACCAGCCAGGTCGAACTCCGAGTTTCTCTGAGAAGGTCCGTAAGATGGCGCGCGGCGTAGGCGGCTAAAATTGAGACCACGATCGACAGCATCACTAACTGGTAATTGTAAGAAGCGATCATCATAGAGTACCAATGATGACGCTCCGCAGCGTCAGGTGATCGCGAAGGAACATGGCAAGGGCAAGGCCAAGAATGCCGCCGGGGCGTAGGTGAGAATCTGTACCCATTGCCACGTCCAGTCTTGGCAGGAAACGTTGGGTGAATACGTGACTGGTGTGAGCGCGTGGGAGACGAGGGTCAAGCGATTGTAGACGATCACAAAGCACGCGATTGGGCCTCCTCCATCCTCAGATAGGACGTCGGGAGAGAAGGTTCCATTAGAACTGTCCAGGATATTCCGCCTTCGGCAGTAGGTCTCTGCTTCAGACTACTCTGTCTCATGTCACGCATAGTCTGTTGTCAGAAACACATCTACACCTGACAATAGAACCCCGCCATCTGTGGGTGGCTGAGATCAAAACTTATGTCAGGGATCACGGCGGATGTAGAGGGTCTCTTTTCCATCCAAGGGTTGCGCATGACCGATGTTTCTAATAGGAACGAAGTGATCGGAAAGCCATTCAAGCCAGCAGCAAGGCCATTCGTCACACCATGACTTTCTCACGCCGGCTGACCTTCGCGGTATTGGTCCTGTTTTCAGGGGCCACGATCCATCTCTTGGACGTCTTCACGTCATGGCATGTGAGTGCCTGGATGGAGGGATGGATTAAATTAGGAGCGGCAATCTTACTGTTTTCGACTGGACTCTTGGTCCTTCCACTGTTGTGTCGAAACACCGCCACGTCTCGTGCCGCTGCCGAGTTCGATGCATCGCATCTTCGGACACAGCCGACCCGGCGACAACGCCATCATCGCGCGACTATCGCTAAGATGTCTCAGGGAGACATGCGGGCGCCGATGGACTGCCTCACCCGAAATCAGCAACCATTGCAAATCCTTTTAGCCGACACTCTCATCAAAGAGCAATGGGAGCGGCGGCGGCTCGCGAAAGACTTCAACGACAACCTCATGCAACTCCTCGTCGTTTGTCTTATGAAAATCTCACAGACACGGCAGGGTATGGGCGAGAGTCGCGACATGTTTACGGATCTTGAGATGCTTCTGACTCAAATTCTTCAGCACTCACGGAGATTGATGTTGGAATTGAGTCCTACGGCCCTCATTCCAGCAACATTGCCGATGGTGCTACGACAGCTTGCCGAACAGATGAGGGATCGTGGTCTGATCGTGACGGTGGAGTGTGGGGGGAACGACCTGCCTGTTTGTACCGACCTCTCTCTGGTGATCTATCAGACTGTCAGTGAGCTGCTGTTCAATGTGCTCAAGCATGCACACACCGGGAGCGCAGTCGTCATGCTGAAGAAACGCCCTGACGGTGAATTGACCGTGACGGTTCGAGATCAGGGCCTCGGCTTCGATACCGCGAGCCTCGGCGATAGATCCATTGAACAATGCAAATTCGGCCTATTTAGTATTCGCGAGCGGCTGACGGCTCTAGGCGGAGAATTGTCCATCGAGTCCGCTATCGGATCAGGAACGATCGCAGCCGTGGTCATCCCGCAATGGGCATACGAAACCAATACCTCACTGTCTTTGGTTGCGTCTGTTCGATAATGTCGTGCCCGCAGTTGATTGCGCCAAAGGCCTGGGTTCTGCTGGTCCGTGCTCGCATGTATAGTGGGATCATGGCTGAGGTCGTGCTCGAGCAGGACAATCTAGCAGTCGGTCTCAACTATCGCGTGCAGCGATAGCACACGAAAAAACGTCAAACCATCTGGCGATCTGAGCCGGGAGGTCCTTGTGTTTGGAGCATTACAAGCGAAGACAACCTGTTGATTATTGATATTTATGTCGAATATATCCCTCCACACTGGCGTTTCTCTCTAATCATGTCGCCAAAGAGAGGAATGCCACGATAACGCGTGCCTCTGCCAGTGATGAATGTGGCGAATGTCACTCGAAGTCGGTTGAGTCGATAGGGGGTTAGGCCTCACAATGTTCCCCGTTCTTTAAGGAACTTTTGATGCGAGATAATGTAAGTCGAATTCTTGGAATGGCTGTCAGGCGTCGCCGCAATTCACTGAATTTGTCTCAGGAAGAACTCGCGCATCGCTCCCGGCTGAACCGGACGTACATCACAGATATTGAGCGAGGTACACGCAATCCCTCACTGAACACTATTGCTCGTCTTGCTACCGCCCTTGAATCTTCACTTTCCAATCTCTTCGACATGGTTCAATCTTTCCCGAAGAATCCTCTGCGTGTCTCCGAAAGCGGGATCGAATATGCGCAGTCGGACAATAAAATTGTTGAACTCCTACTTGTTGAGGATAATCCTGACGATGTCGATTTAGCGCTTCTCGCTTTGTCTAAATGTAATTTGATCAATCGTGTCCATGTCACAACGGATGGACCCAGTGCACTGGATTTCATCTTCCGCAGTAATGAATATGAGAACCGCCCGCCATGTGAAGATCCGCATGCCGTGCTCCTCGACCTTGGATTGCCAAAGGTGAGTGGATTGGAAGTCCTTCAATGCATCCGAAACGATCCACGCACACAGACTCTCCCGGTCGTGATCCTGACTTCTTCACCTGATGAAGAAGACTCCACCGAATGTCGAAGATTGGGTGTACAAGCCTACATTAGGAAGCCCATGGACTTTCAACAGTTTAGTCTTGCAATGCCTCGTTTAGGATTGAGCTGGCTACTGCTGAATCGACAAGTGACAACCCCTCGGCGGGGCTCCCTTGAAAGTCGTGCCCTCGGCAGTGGTAAGCCCAGAAGGATGAGCACCTAGCCTTCGTATTCCAAGGGGCTCTTAGACGTCGGAGCCTTTCTCCCCATCGCTATCGTGGTTCAGTACTGTTCGATTGGATGTTTAACATTGCCATGTGTCGGACGGAGCATGAGCTGACTGAAGTCTCGTTGTCTGGGTGAAGGTTTCGACATGCATGACCATGTGCTTCGATGAAGGAGTCCGCAAGCGGGCGGGGAGAGGACTGAATGGTCTGGTCGACCGAAAAGCCGACGGTGCCGGGTGGTACTGGTATCGCGACAGCGAGCAGGACAAAGTCCTGACCATGACGCATGTGTATGAGCCTGCTGGCCATATGAATGCGGTCTGGCCGGATGGACGCTCTAAGTATGTGGCAACAATGCTCGGCGAATGGGCCGGTCCACTGGTGTCGCCTGAGGAATGATGCCTGTTCGCACGAGGCTCGTGAAAGTCATGGTGGGTGTTTTAATTCTCGCGCTGGCCTACTACTGGATCACCCGCATTGCATTGCCAGTCATTCTTCATCACTGATTCATCCTCACGGCTTGCTGCACCGGCCTCGATCGTCCTGACTGACGGAACTGCTCAGCACGCGGGCGCTTCGCGTTCATATGTCTCCGTTGAAGCCAACACATCTCGTATTTTGCGTGTCAATGTCTCGGGTGTATAGGGCTTTTGGAGAAAGGCGGCTGACAGCACCTTGGAATACGGATGATTCTTCACTCTATCCGGATAACCAGACGTGTGCAGTACCTTTGTTTCCGGGTGAATGAATGCCAGGCATTCTGCCAGCTCTGGGCCGCTCAATCCCGGCATGATCGTATCGGTGAACAGCAAGTGAATGGGGCCTTGGTGCTTCTCAGCAAGATGCAGCGCTTCCTTGGCATCGCGTGCAGCAAGAATGTTGTACCCGCGAGTTTGGAGGATGTTCTGCCCCAGGACTCGAACCATTTCCTCAACCTTGATGCTTGCTGAGAAAGGTGGCATCAATTTCCACATTCGCCGTCTCGATGGTTAACTTCCCGCCCTGAGGCATGGCATCTCGTGCGTTCACTGTGAGGTTCATGATCACCTGTTCGATCTGCCCTGGATCCACCGATACCTGTCCTACGTTCGAATTCAGGCACACGGTCAAGGTAATGTTCTCCCCGATCAACCGCCGCACAAGTTTCATCGTCTTCGGGACAATGACATTGAGGTCGACCACCATTGGTTCCAGGATCTGTTTCCGGCTAAAAGCGAGTAGTTGCTGGGTGAGCATGGCCGCTTGCTGCCCCGCTTCTCTGATCGCAGTGAGCCCACTGTGTTGCAATGGACTGTGGGGAACGGTTTCGGAGAGCAGCATGTCACTGTACCCGTTGATCAGGGTAAGCAGATTGTTGAAATCGTGCGCGATGCCGCCTGCTAATTGCCCGATGCTTTCTATTTTCTGCGCTTGACGAACCTGGGCTTCGCTCTCCTTCAATGCCTTCTCCCCTTGTTTGCGAGCCGAGATATCACGGATGATGCCGTTAAAAAGGTGTACCGCGAGACTTCCAGGTTGCCAGAGAAAGTTCCAGGAGGAACTCTGTTCTTTCTTTTTTCTGTCCGACCAATTCGACCGTGCGCCCAATCACACGCGCTTCCCCGCCTTTAAGAAAGCGCCCCATGCCTTGTTGGTGGGCTTGGTGGAACCGTTCCGGCATGAGAAGCGTCAGCGATCTGCCTTGCACCTCATGGGCGGCATAGCCGAAGATCCCTTCCGCTGCAGGATTGAAGTAGATGATGTGACCCTGGTAGTCGGCTGACACGATGGCATCGGCCGCCGTCTATGCCACCGCGCCGAACCGTTCCTCGCTCGCCGCGAGGGCAGTGGCCTGCGCATTCAGATGGCGATCAAGCACCGAGGTAATTACGGCGAGGACCAAGACGATAGAGAGTGCGGCAACAATCAAGAGCGCCCCGAGCGAGGAAATGTAGATGGCGTGTAGTACCTGGGTGAGCTCGGCGACCGGCGTATACTCCACGGCCATCATCGCGACATAATGCATGGAAGGAATCGCGATTCCCATTATTACGGCGCCACCCATGAGGCCGGGTCATGTAAGGGGAATTCTTCATCTCGAAGAGGAGGCACACCAATGAGCAAGCGAATCATTAAACAAGATCAGAAAGCCGCCCGTTCTCCTGGCCAGGAGTGGTTGGATGTGGAGGGGCTTGCGGAGGTAGAAATCACCTCAGAAGACGCCTCTCACCCGATTGAGTCCGCGTTGCTGCCCGATCGGGCTTCAGGGTGGCGTGCCGCAGGGCCCGGAAAACAGACGATCCGGCTTCTTTTCACCAAGCCGCAACAGCTTCGGCGAATCTGGATGAACTTCGAGGAGCCCGCAGCTGAACGGACGCAAGAGTACGTCTTACGTTGGTCGCCGGATAGCGGGCAGTCCTTCCAGGAGATCGTGCGACAGCAGTGGAACTTCAGTCCTCAAGGCAGTACGACGGAGACTGAAGATCATCATGTCGACCTCCCGGCGGTCACGGTGCTCGAATTGAACATCGTTCCGGACATCAGTGGGGGAAACGCGATTGCTTCGTTAGCGCAGTTGCGGCTTGCATAGAATGGCGTCGGCCGTCGCCAACGCATCTATGAATCGGACGTTTGAGGCGGCCGATGGTGTCAGGATTGTATTGGTTGCAGGGCAGACTTCACTGTCCTTTATGAAAGTTCTATTTGAGCCCTATGGGCGAGATATTTTTGTGCCCGTGTTACCTTTCATCGGCTTCGCACTCCCTGACGAGGATTCTAGCGTGGCATACTGTGTCTCATTCTTCACCGCGGTACCCTCGAGAGAAACACAGTAAAGAGGTAGCGGTGGGTAGGAGGTAGAGCTCTGCATCACGTCGATGAGGGCATCATAGGGAGGGCCGGCCTTTCCCATGGCATCCGCATATGCGCCCCGTCTAGTCTTTTCCATCATGGATGTCGTTATCGTGAACCAGGAACAATCACTCCCCTTCACGGTGGGCCCTTTCGCAAGCTTGGCGACTTGATCACGAAGAGCTTGATCTTCGTCATACCCCTCGAGCACCTGTTTTTCTGAAGTGATCTCCAACCAGTAAAGACGGTGGGTACAGCCACTCATGAGCGTGAAGAGAGCGAACACCAGGATTATCTGAATTAGTCGCACGATCTACCTTCCTCTCCGGCCTTCTAGCCATGGAATTAGCGTCCCCTTCGACCGAGCCAGTGAAGCGGTCTCTGAGGCAGCACCCTGACCTTCATCGGATCTTAGATCACTCCACTCCAATCCGGAGCGTATCCTTCGGCTCTCCGAAGCTCGGCATGGCGCTCCAACGCAGACCCGGGACTCACTGGTGCGGGGGGATACTGCGCCTCATAGAGCCTCTGAAACATCTGATCAAGCCGCATCCGAACGTCTGGGGACATCTTCAGAAAGCTCACCCCAAATTGATCGGACTTGACCCAGCGCACGACCGCCTGTTCGATGTCCAGGGGCTGGAATTGATCAGCGAGCCAGAGTTGCAGCCGGAGACGCGTGCCGCAGGAGAAGCCAGATACCCCCTTGATTCGACCGCCCTGCAACGCGAGGTTCATCAGCACGCCCTGGCCTTGCCCCTCGGCATGTCGATATTCCACCGGCTGCTGCACCACGACCCGAGCACGAATTCGTTTGGTCATTGGTCGCTCCTTTAGTAATGATCCCCGCTCACCACAACCATATCTCCTGGGGGTGCAGGGAGCCAGACCACAAAGCGGTACTTCGAAAGTAGGGGGTCTGAGCGGGGGTGGGTGAGTAGGTCTGCTCAAACTACGGCGACACGGTCCCTGAGGGAACCGGAGAGTCAAGACACTCGTACATGGCCCCCACGGCGGTGCTCAGCGCGTATGCGGTAACGGGTGTTCCTCCATTGCTCTGAGTACTGACAGGAATTTATCACCTTATAATGGAAGACTGAACGGTCGAGGTCTCAGACTCACGAATTGAGAAATATGGCATTCGGCGTGAATGTCGCGAGAAAAGGAGGGCTTCGGGCCGAAGACGTCGTGAATACTCGATCTCTGCCGTGAATTCAAACGCTATTGTCGAACCTACGACCCCTGTAATTCAATATATGCACACGAGGTAATTGGCGTGATCATCTCAGCGGCGAGGACAAGGGAAGCGCCTAGTAGGACTTTTATCGAGGTCATGTTACTCGTTATGAATCTGAAAACCTTCACTGGAGGATGCCATGAACACAATCTTCGTTGTGCTTATTCTGGCGTTCCTTGGAGCGTTGCCCCTGTGGCCGCACAGCGCCCACTGGGGATATTATCCGAGCGCCGGACTTGGCTTTGTCGCTTTGGTCCTTCTATTGCTGAGGGCCAGTGGATATGCAGTAGCCCCATCGAGATTTTGGCCTCGAAGGGTGGCTAGAGAAGGCACGAGAGCAGAGGGAGAATGGAAGCTCGAAGGATAGGAGGTCGGATATAAAAAATCGAACGTCACCCAAGATTGCGCGCGCCAGCATTCACATCTACACTGCCCGGCGGATTCCCATACTTGCCTGACTGGCTCACGTCGGAAGAAGAAGCCGATCTCCTGACCCACATCAGGAGCTTACCCTTTTCCGACGTCCGGATGCATGGTGTGGTGGCCAAGCGGCGGGTCGTGCATTTCGGCTGGGATTACGACTATGAATCCTGGCGCATTAGATCGACTGAGCCTGTACCGGAATGGCTGCTGCCGCTTCGAGAACGAGCGGCCGCACGGATCGCCGTACCGTCTCTACTTTTTGAAGAGGTGTTCGTGAGCCGCTATGACCCCGGCGCTGCCATTGGCTGGCAACGGGATTCCCACGTTCGGGCCGACGGTGATAGGCGTGTCTTTGCTCGGGAGTTGTCGACTGTGTTTTCAGCGTTGAGTTGGAGCATAGCGCGAAACGGCCTAGGCGCTATTGGCACCCCGTTCTGTGTATGTTTTGGCTGAAGAGGCACGATTCGCTTGGCAGCATTCTATTCCACCGACCAAGGACTGGCGCTATATTCGATCACCTTTCGCACCGTGAACGATCAGACAGGCATAGCAACGGCTGGCCCTTTTATGGCTCGTGATCTTCCCTTAATCGAGTGCCCAGCAGCGCCGAAGCGAGAGGCAGTTGACGTCCCTCGAATTTTGGTTCGAATGCCTACCTCACCGTTTCCACTGCAAAGAACAGAGAAGCTGGCAGATGACCACGACGACCATGCCCAGGCTTAATCGATGAACCCTTTTTCCGCCGCATAGCGAATGAGGTCTACCAGAGTGTGCGCATTGAGTTTTACCAGTATCCGTGCGCGATAGGACGTGACTGTTTTCTCATTGATGCGGAGAAAACCGGCTATTTCCTTCCGTGACATTCCCTTGGTCCATAATGATAGGACCTGAACCTCGCGATCTGATAACGCAGGGTGAGCCGAGGGGGAAGAAGATATCTCCACCCGGCGGCCTGTCAATACCGTCTTGATGGCGTCCACCAAGTCACGGGCCGGGCGGTCTTTCGCAATATAGGCTTTGGCGCCAGCCCGTAGCGCTCGGGCTGCATATTGGTCCTCCGCGTACAGACTGAAGACCACAATAGGAACATTGTTACCGCTGGCCTTTACGTCTTTTAGAATGTCGAGACCATTTCTGTCAGGCAGATTCATATCGAGCACGACAAAGGTCCAATTAGCGCCGCAAATCCGATTCACCACCGAAGTCTTTCCATCGAATTCGGTGACCCGGATATCGGGAAACTCCTTTTCCAGTAATCCTTTAATTGCGGCCCGTACAACAGGATGGTCGTCAACGATTAACGCGTCTTTCATTTTCGCTCTTTCTGGTACGGTGGATCGGGCTGGTCGAGAGCACTGGACCGTCGCTTGGCGTCATACGGGGTTAGAGATACAACTCGAAATACAATTTGTCTGTAGGCAACGGCGCACAGTTATGTAAGTTAATGGGGCAGCCGCTACGAAGAACAACATGGGTGTATCGGGCGATCGTGGATGGAAGAACCCCAAAGACGAAGAGTTCATTTAGTGACGAAGAAAGCCCCTGACAAGGTGAGGTGGATAATGACGACACCTATTACGACTTTGACATACTTCGTGCAAGAAATCATGATTCCTCTGGCAGGGACTGGAGCGTTTCACGGCAGTGCCAGATCACCCATCGCAGGAGCGCGTGCTGAGCGGGCTTCAACTGGATGAACTCGATACCGAGGTCGCCATTTCTCGCCCATCTTTTCACGGCGAGATCGACTCGGAGTGTGTCCTGAGGCTCAATGAGTCGAATCTGCATTTGGAAATATTGCAAGGCCGGATCAGCCTCCGGACAGCGAAGCCGACACCCCTCGAGGGAAATGTCGAGGACGATGCCAATCTGCTCGATCGTCCCGTCAGCAAATGATGCAGGGAAGTGCACGGGTAACCGGGGATGCTTCCGCTGGTTTGCCGAGTCCATGGAGGGCAGCATCTCTGACGCGTCAGCCACATTCTCGAGCACGTCTGCGAGGACTGCCAACAAACTCAGACCGTCAAATGGTTTCATGAGTACGCTGTCGGCACCCAGCGACAAGGCCGCCGTGCCCCAGTCAAACACTTCCAGCTGACCCCCTCCGCTCATGCAGATGATCTTCGGATGAGTGGAACCTTTGCTTAATGCCCGAATGACTTCAATGCCGTCTGTGTCAGGCATGTAGAGATCGGTCACCACGACGTCCGTCCGCTCCTTCCGCGAGAGGTTCAATCCTTCGCGGCCATCTGACGCCTCGAAGACCGTGTGACCCGCCTCCTCAAGGACGCGCCGCAGCATGGTACGGACCGAGGCTTCATCGTCAATAATGAGGATTCGAGACATGACACGTCCTTCCTTCTCTTTGAGGATCGATCAGTAAAATCTTAACCATTAGTCCTCAAGTGTCATGATCACATCCACCGATAGCGAAGGAACGGCATTTACATTCCACGGGTCTGGCTCTTTTGGGTCAAAATGTAGGGTATATAAGCGGCAATCCTGAAGAGAGCCCAAGCTAACGAGCTCAATGGAAGTTACGATATATCCTAAGGATAGCAAAGGGAGAAAATTTGTCTGTAGGACAAACCCTACAAATCTTGCAGGTCTGGGTACTGTGGCGCGTCAAAAGCAGAGAGCAATGCATCGGGAGGACATTCCAAAGGCAACGCATCCCCGACGGTCAGAATTATAGACACGAGGCGGTCCTACTAGAGGCACAGGGTGCGAGTGCACTGATCAAGGAACCCCGCCATGCCTTTCGAGAGCCTCACGCCCAGGAGGCATCATGTTTCGGGAATGAGCTCGGGATGTCGAACCTACCTCTCGCGGCCCTCATTATGGTTTATTGATAAGGAGCTTGTGAGCCTCCGCTTCAAGCTTTAGCAATTCGTCTTTATCTTGTCTGGTCAAGAAGGTCCCCTCATTCCCTATGTTATGAATGAAATTCCGTCCTTCGGAGTCTCGCACTTGTGCCATGTAGCGAATTAGCAGTTCACGATAGTCCATTGATTATCATCCTCTCGGCGGATAGAGCGGCCCCGCCCAACGACCATCACAATGAATTAAGAGAACCGGTGCCTCCCTGTGTGGGAACCATACTTCGAAAGTGCGGTCACTCCTCCGAATCAGGTCAACCACAGTGGCGAGGACGATGGTCTGTTCATGAACTGTTTTTCTTAGCGAACCTTTGAACCAATAGTAACCCGGAATCGTCGGCCGTGTATTCGACCATCTCATGTCGGTTCCTCCAACGGCCCGCACCATTCACCGGCCATATCGATGACAGGTTCAGAAGGTCCCTCTGGCCAGACGGCCATGATTATGTCTTCAAAGTCGCGCAGACTCATCAGCACCCGGTTCTCTTGCTCGCTTTTTCGAAACCAGTACCAACCAGGCACATCTGGTTTGTCGATCGTCCAGTTCATAACGGCATAAGTACCCGTCTGCCCCATTCGCCAGATGCATCGGCAAGAGTTCCGCCTTCTATGATGTTCGCAGGCGGACCAGTTTTCAAGAATCCGTCTCCATCGATCGTGACCTCGACTAGAGTGGGTTCATCATTCGATCGATTGCGCCACCAATACCACCCGGACTGAGTTGGCTTCCTCGTCGTCCAGTTCATGCCGGCGGCTCCAACGGCCACAGTTCGCACAGTCGCGTATTAAGCCACTTGCGGTAGCGCACATCCTCGTCCACATTGCGTTCTAAATGGCGGATGTTCTTCGCTACTGAGGTGGCGCGACGCCACGCGGTGGCCCCTCACAGGCTCCAGCAAACCATTCTGCGCAGGCAACCGTGTAGGGGGCAAACCTACGGCCCGCTGATTAAGAGTGGCAGAAGGCCAATTGTTCGAACCGCTCAATGTTGCGAAGGTTTCCCCCTTTATCATTGAAAATCATGAGTGTACTCGTTTTCTACTGATTCCATTGCTGCTACTCAACTCAGTCGTTTTTGGAGATTTTTAGCACAAATCTAGCACAGGCAGCTGTGACGGACACCGGCGGTTCAGGCAATTGAAGAATTTGGCGAGCCCAGTAGGTGTCGAACCTATTGGACGCAGATTAAGAGTCCGGCCGAACGCCTAAACCGAGCATAACCAAGACGACGAAACAGGCCACAACGATGAGGATAAGATTGGGGCGGGCCATGAACCTGTATTCTAAATTCAGACCGCATGGTAGAGATGGTTACTTTGAAATCCGGTGACGTCGATGATCGTCCGTAGTGCTTGAGCTTTAAAACTCTCTTCTGCTATACACCAGCCATGCAAAGGTCTTCTTTCGGGCACACGATACCGTGCCTATTTCTGGAATCCTTGATCATGGTGAGCTTTGCAGGACTCATGGCCTGCGCTGCGTCTCAGCCGGGTACATCATCCCCTATTGGTAAAGGATTGCTTGGGAGGAGCACGCAAGAACTCAGCGCCTGTGCGGGCGACCCGCTTCAAAAAAAGGAAACATCCGAGGGAGTCGTGCTGAGTTATTACAAGGAAGCGTCTCTGTTGGAGGAATCAGGTTCTGCATCTAAGGGCAGTCGGTCAGGAGTGCATCATGGGTGCTGGGCGCACCTTCTCATGGGAGGCGATCGCGTGGTGGGGGTCGAGTTTCGATCAGTCCCCCCATCAGTGAATGCCATAGATCATTGTGAGGAGATTTTTCATGCCTGTTTTCCATAAGCGCTGCACTATCCATGTTGACGCACAGAGCCGAAGCGACCAGCATTCTGCGGTGTAAACTCTGCCGAACGTGCCCTACAGATACAGACAATTCCTCGGCAGGAAGATGTGCATAGGGTTCGGATCTCTAGTCGATTGGACCTGGCTTGGCTTGACACCCATTGCTTTCCTACCAACAGCCTCGCGTAGCCTCTTCCTCTCGTGCGAACCCCATGCGCGTGATGGTGGCGGATTCGGTCCTCCGCGCCATGGAGAAAGCAGGACGTCATGACGTGTATCGACGTCCGTCACACCCGGATCTATCTTGTGGTCCACGCGATGTGGCTGTTGAACATCACAGGGAGAGCGACACGTCTGGATCCGCGGCAGATCACCACCTTCACCTTCCCAGTCCTGCTCCCGACCCTTATTATCATTGGGCTGCTGGCCTTCCCCTCCTTCTCGATGGCGTTGGAAAAGTACGGTCGTCCGTTGCCGTCCATGGAGCAGGCTGACGACACCGCGGCACGAGAGGCCGAGGAGACGTTATTCGGTGGGTACTTTCTAAGCGCGGCCTTTGTGTCCAATCCGACATTCGCCGCACGGCCTGATAATTCGGGATTGGTCGGCTTGCGACATATGCTGCATCTCGAAACCGACCTGTATAAACAGTATCTCACTTTCTATACCGATCAAAATTTCTTCTCAGATCGGACGCTCGGCTGGATTAAGTTGACGGAATGGGACGGCACCGCCGCATTGACGGGGCTGATTGATCATGTTGGCTGGCGTCTTCAATTCGAGCGAGACGCCCCGCTCGATCGAAGCGGCATAAAACAGGCCTATGCCGATGCGTTAGCCACCGCTCAATTTCAGGCGGCGAAGGATTCGACCTGGTGGCGAACCACGTTCCCGAACCAAAATCTCACCGCCTATGCTGGGGCCGGGTGGCTGTTTCACAACAGTAACTATTTTGCGCGGCCGAATAATACCGGACGCGCCCTGTTTCGGTATGTAGCCCATGCGGATCTCGATCTCTACAAAAATAGAGTCGTGTTGTATGGGGATGTGAATTTCTTTACAGACCGTGAGGCGGGCAACAGGCTCAACCCTAGCGAATTGGATTGGATCGTCGGGCTGGCGTTGCGGTTCCGCGAGGACATGGAATTGAGCCTCTATCGGGAACAGGACCAACCATTGGACAAGCCAAGCCTTGTTCAAAAGTATGTGGCCGTTCAACTCCGGTACTCATTTGATGTGGCCAAGGGGTTCTGGAAGAAGTCGGACATTCGGTAAGGCGCTCTACACCATTCCCGTCTCGTGCGTCGAGTTAACAGACGATCGCTCAAGCGGGCCCCGGGCCAAGAATGGATGACTTCCAAGGATGGATGAGCCGCAGAATCGAAAATACTACATGGAAGAGGTACTTGCCAGACTCATAATGTCAAAGCATCTTTTTCTTCTGTTCGTGCTTTCGTCTTTTTCGCATCCCGCTCCCACTACTCCTCCCTGGGACGGGTAGCGGCTGGCGGATACGTTATGGAGACCCATCAAAGGTGCAAGGGTGCCTTACGTCAAGGGCACTGCCCCGATCGCGATCAATCCACTTACGAGGAACGCTTTGAACAGCAACATGGCCGCCTCCTTGGGAGGGACATACGTGAACTCCTTTGTGCCAGACTCCACCTTGCAAGGGGGGTAGCGCAGCTTATGAGAATCAACACGGCGGGAAGCGACCTTCGCCCTCACGTCCTATTGGCGAAGACACCGTCCATCGGCCGCATTGTCCGCTTCTCCACTGGCTTCATTTACGTCACTTCGGGAATCCACCATAATCCTAAAGTCACATTCCGGATCAAAGCAAGCCGCGGGAATAGTCACTGGTGGTAGTTCGATCATGGCGCCAGCCGGGATCGGCGGCGTGGGGATTTCCAGCGAACCACCAGGCGTAAATTCTATGGTGGTGCTCGAAGGGGGGGCGCCGTTTTGCCCCTCATTCTGAATGAAGACGCGTAATCGTGGACTGCTCGCTCCCTGAATGAGATCGCAAAACCCCTCTGGACCCGCGAGAGTGATGCGTTTCACTGGGATCAGATCCGGGCCTTCATGAAATGGCTCGGGGGAAGAGATGCACGCAGGGAGGGTGATGGCAGTGAACAGCACTGCCATGTTGAGAATCCCACGGTTATCCATGAAGCGCCCACATCATTACTTTTCCCTGTGGCAAGATCCCTTTCCGCTCTAGTTCTAGATCGATATGGCTCTATGTCAGACGCCGCAAGGCTAGGCAGACCGTGAAGGGGTTGTCAAGGCGGGCGCGGCTACACCTATCCAACTATGTAAGCGGGGGCTTAGCGGTCCTACTGTGATCCACCTTCTTTCCCACACTGTCGATGAGTTTGTCAGGCGGGCTCACGGGCAGTCCGAATTGGTCCTCTTTATCTCAACAAGACTGCAAGCGTTACAACATAGAACACTATTTGTAAGAAGATACGGTTCAGGGAAGGCGGTTCCCGGGATGCTGACACGCGGGTTCTTTTTGCAGAATTCCTAAATGATATCATTCAGGTCCCGCTTCGTGCAGAGCCCCTTGCGTTCCAGCACCAGAGCGGTTTGACAACCCCTGACCAATGGCCCTCACAAGTACTGAGTGAAGCAGAACCGTCGCGCCGGAGAAACCACACCTCCAAATTGTGGCTGACCCCCAGTTACTTCAACCACCGTGGACAGAATGATCTCATGCTGGCCAGCTTTTCCCTTAAGGTCCCTTTAAACCAAGAGAAGCCTGGCAATGTCGGGCGTCAACTCGTCCAACTCATGCCGACTTCTCCGGCGGCCACAGCGCTCTTATCCGCTTGGTAAACCAATCGGCGTAAGTTGCGTTTACGTCTGCAACGTCCCCCGGTCGACGTACATCCCCCACCGAAGGGAAAATGACTCCAAGCGGGTGTCCGTCACAACTCCCAGCAAACCATCCCGCGTAGGCCAAAATCCCCCAGCCATCCTTATACTTCCACTCCGCTTCTTGCTTGCACACCAGACAGATCTGTTTCAAGCAGGCACCTCCAGCGGTCCTTGCCATTCTCCTGGCATGTTCACGACACGTTCAGATCGCCCATCCTTTCAAACCAACTTCATATGGCCCCCTAACTATAGACTCTGGCCCGCGTCGCGGTGTGCTCGCCCGTAATCGCCCGATACCAGTCGGCCCACCGGCACTCTCCACCTGAAGAAGAACAGCGCTTCCTCATCCTGAGTCCCGATTCCTGGGTGGAACTTGCCGAAGTAAGGTGCCGATCGCCTTTGCGAAGCGCACTAACCAGCTCTTGTCTGTTGGAGGAGCCGGTGGAGACGGACTCATCGACACTGATGGAATAGGTCCTACCTTTACGTCACAATCTGGGCACCGGAACTCTCGCCCGTGGATCAGTGAGGGATGATGACAGAACACCTGATTCATCGCGGTGGTTCCAGCGGTCCGGCCCATCGCCCTGGGCACTGAGTCGTCGCCCCGGAGACCTGACCTATCCGACAAGTGGTTAACCTGGGTGAGTTCCACCACTGTAGACGACACCACCTCACGGTTCTTCATTGCTTCCTTTCCAAAACGTCGGCAGGCCAAAGAATCATTCCCAAAATGGCCGGAACGCCGACATTTTCTATTCTCGCTACGTGTGTCGTTCAATCAGCTGCTTCCGCCATAAGCATCTGAGCAAAGACGGGTGGGGTCGCGTCACCCCGTGCAGAGTGGCCCCTTCATCGAGCAGCTCTATGATGTTGTAGAAAATTTACAAGGAGATAACGGAAGGCGGGGGACGGGGGCCAAGCGGCGCCACGAACAGAAGAAGTCTAGAAAGTATTGCAGCCGATCCAATAGTCGAGCGAGGGACGAGTGGACTCGTGGGCACGCAGCGAAGAACTGCAAGGACA
>JBBRRM010000020.1:0-16450 GCA_038275915.1 Nitrospirales bacterium | reverse complement strand
CGCCTCGCACGAGCAACTCCGCAGATGGGCCGCTGGAATCATTGCCGACCGAACGGTCCTCTCCCCACCCCCGACTTGTAATCTGCAGTCCTTCCCTCAGCAATCCTTCTGTCAAAGCACGCTGTGCCGGTTCGACCTGATCACCGGTTATCGCGACAGCCAGCACCAGATTTGTGGCAAGGAACTGTTCGAGCTCGTGCGTGAGTTCGCTCACGCGGTAAGCCGCAGCTGTACCCTGCCCGCTCGGTCGAATCACGCGAAGGTCGGCATTATAGGTTTCCCGCAGCACCAGACTTCTGGCAGCCCGTCTCAGCGCTCTAGCTTTGGCCAATTTATCGGAAGGGTGATGGGCCTCCTCGACATCGTCGCTGATCGACCGGTCCAACTCGGTAATCCGTTCCATGAACGCGCTCTCTGCCTGAGGCCGATGCATCCCTGCCAGGGCATAATGGAGACCGTTGTGCACATCGGCCCATCGATCGACGATCCGGACATTCTCCAGTACTTTATCGGTCGACACACGAGTCAGATTATCGAGCGTCAACCGTCGTTCGGCGCTGCTGTGTCCGCGCTGCTCGATCACCAGATATGACTCCCAGTCTTTTGCTTGCGCATTGACCTCAGCTTTGAAAATTCGGGCCACCGCTGCATAAGCTTGATCCTCAGCTGCCGCCCGACTCTCTGCCTGGCCCACGCCCACGAGATATTGTCCGAACGGATAGGCGGCGCTCACCCCATCGATCCAATCCGGTTTCGCTTGTCCACCAAACCAGGCACAGCCGGAGAGTACAACCAACGCCATCAGCACCACTCCGATGCGGCTCACGAACAGCGATCCACCTGTCACGGCATCACCCGTTGAATAAGCACAGCGGTCTCACCTGGACCGAGGGACAGGGTGCGCATGGCCTCAGGCTTCAGAGGGTCATGAAGTCCAGCGGTAGGTTGGCTCTGCACCTGGTAGTGGCCAGCTGGAACCCACACCCGCGCGAGATGGATTTCATCCGGCAATGTCTGCCAGCTCCGCTTATCGGCTTCTTCCGAAGCCACCGCCAGCCCTTTCGTCAGCAACCCAACGAGAAGGCCGACCCACGGCGCCGCATCTCTTCCTGCTGCTTGCTGGGCCCCTCTCGTCGCTCCTTCGGCCGCGGCGAACTTCGTGGCTGCACGGGCGAGAGCCTTGACAGTTATCCCTGCCATTCTTTCCGATAACGCCTTGTCTGCCAAATCCGTCACGTTATGCACCAACTCCGTGTTCAACGTCACCCGCGATCCATTGTCCGAGATGAGACTCACCGTATCGACAGACACGTGCGTCTTCTGCGGGACGAGTCGTGGCAAGGCCACTCGAACGACGCGGCCGTTAAGCCCGTATAACACCGTATCCACCGACCGATTGGAATGGCGGTTCGCCTGCGAAAACCCACGGTTGAGGAGCACCAATTGGAGTGCATCGAGACTGATCGGCAGATCAAGAAACTGATCCTCCTTGCGTGGTGCGCGGCCATTATAGCTGATCACGACAACTTGGGCGAGTTGTTGCAATGCCTGACTGCTCTCCCACCTGGTATCGGGAAACAAGCGTTGGTACTCGGCCAATTCTTGAGTGAGGTGGAGGGCTTCGGCCGTTCGCATCAGATCAGCCCGTAGCTGAGACGGAACAGCCGTATGTGACCATGCGCGGGTGGACTCGAAGGTCTCGTACGCATTCCGATAGGCAATAAATGCATTGTTCACATCGCCGGTGCTTTCATAAAGGATGCCGCTCAGATAGCGCGCAAAGCCGTCCTCCCGATAGGCATTCTTCTCCTTGGTTCGATCCGACAGGACGTTGAGCCGGTGGTCGATGCGCCGGGCTTCGACCAACGCATCTTGCCACTGGCCCAGGACCGCATAATTGAGTGCCTTCAGCACATTGATTAGCACCTGTTCATATGGATCACCCTCATAGGGTAACGCCATATCACTGGTCATAAACGCAAGCGTTTCCGTCCGAATCTTGCGAGTGTACAGACGATCCAGTTCATCTTCAGCCTGCTCTAATACGGCATTGCTTTGTTGATAGTCACCGGCGAGTTGGAGCAACAGCCCTCGATCCATGCCATAGAGCACACGACTTTTTTCGCCATACTCCTTCTCATCCTGCTGGACGATGGCATCGGCGGCCTTGGGATCGTGGGCGCGAAGGCTGGCTTCGATGAGGAGATACCGATTGACCGAAGGTCCGCATCCGGCAAGCAGCACGCATGCCACCACAGCAATCAGACATTTGGCAGAAATAACAAAGCCCCACCGGGCCGGCACACTGGCGGTGGGGCGTGGGGCAAGAGAGCTCAACGGAGGTCGTGGAGCCTAAAAGATGGAACGTTTCTTTTCGACGACTTTCTTAATCTTCTTCTGCCCGAACCAGACCTTGGCATTGCTCTCCAAATCCACCATCTGCAGATCGACCTGGTAGAACACCGCCTTCGTTCCGTCTGCCTCGTCAAGGATCGTGGCAATGGTTCCCTTCATCATATAGTCGGCACCAATCTCCTTCCCCGGCGCTTTCTGCGTATCCTCTCGTGCATACATCGCTTGCTCTTTGCGCTCGGTACGAAGTTCCTCACGATCTCCCTTTCCGACCACAAACGTAACTTTTTGGGAGTTCGTGAGTTCCCGTTCAAGATCGGCAACAAACGTATTGACGTCAATATGCTCATGGCTACTGTTCAAGATGGTCCCGACGACGACGACGGGTTGACGATGCTTCGAACCGGAGAAGGTGTTGAGCCATGGATACTCCAACGCCTCTTTGACCATGGACTCCGCAACTATCCGGGAATCAGTATCGTTCCAACGGCCGCTCAGATCGGTAACGACCCCGGAGTCAACCCTGGTTATTTTGGTCTCCTGCGCACAACCGGCCACCGACAATATCACTAGTGCAACCAGTGCCATCCGTGCTTGGTGCATCACGATCACACGATACCTCCTCGCAGATGCGGTAGTGGGCGGTTGATCCGTAGAACGTTACCGCGGTGCCCGTTTGTCTTCTTCTTTCTCAAGCCGTTCAAAAAGCTTATCGGCATTCTTTCTGACGTAATCACGAACCTGTGCGTTGAGTTCCTTCGCCTGCTCGAGATTATTCTTCATTTCCTCAAGATTCAGCTTGGTCAAGACATAGTACGTGCCTGTTTTTTCATCCTTATAGCGCTCAATCGGGCGCACGCCACTGAGAGTCGTGGTCGTCACCGTCTTAATCGCCCGCTCGACATTTTGCTCCTCCGTGTTCCGGGTAAAGTCTCCCGCCGTCGTTGAAGCCGCATAGTCACGCATCAAGTAGCCTGTATAGGTTTCAAACGTCTTGGCAATTTCGGCCCTGGCACGATTTTCAGCAGTATCCCACGCCAACGGTTCGTTCCGAACACCGGCCACAGACCCGACACCATAGAAGGCCTTACTATCTTTTTCGTTAAAGGCCCCCGACCCTTGCTTCACCCACTTCGGAGGACCTCCGCAGGCAGCAAGTCCGATCATCAGGACGATCGCCACTCCTCCCCCGACCAACCTCGACCTGAATCCCAGTACTCTATTCATGCGCAGCCTCCTTGGTGATGATCAGGACGGTGAAACGGCGACGTAACTGCAGCTGACACTAGTGATAAACGTTCGAGAATTCAAACGAAATCATGCTAACATGCACCCCTAATCCAGTCAACGCAACAGGCGGCTGATCGTTGACCGCTTCACTGTGACCCTAAAGGAGGATGCCCGTGGCAGACGTCCAGATTGATGACGGTATCATCAAGATCCTGAGCCTCGAAGTTCAAGATCCCAAAGCGGCCGCAGTACTCGCTGAATATCCTCAAGTCCGCTGGGCGGAAATTACCAGAAAAGCAGTTAAAATCGGACTGGGGTATCTCAAGGGCGGCGAAAGAGCCTAACAGCAGGCTGCTGAAAAAGTCTGCCAACGTCGTTCTCGCATCGTTCAGACCCACAACGGAAACCCACCCGCCTCCCCAACGCGGTGGCGCGCACAAACTCGGTGCTTCCTATTCGTCGCACCGTGAGCCCCAGAGGGCATGCCTCGGCTCTACATTCGCTGCGGTCTTGCTGGAGGGGGTTTTTGAGCAGCCTGCTATAATTAAGGCTTCGCGGGGGCGGCAGAAGCGGGGGGTGATGACTGTGCGAGAGCAGCCCGAGCACGGGCATGGTTCCCCCCGAGTTCGAGATAGCGAGTGAACGCTTCGACCGATTTCGGCTGATCGTTCATCTCGTCGGCATAGAGAATGCCCAATGAGAAATAGACATCCTGATAAGTGGGATTCAGTACCAACGCCTTCCGCATAGCATCCTCCGCCTCGACATACTGCCCGCGTTTTTCATAAATCAACCCGAGCGTATACTGAGAATCGGGATTATTCGGCGCATATTGCACCGCCAGCTTCGCCGTCGATAAGGCGTCGTCAAGGTTCGGAATCACTTCCAGCAGCACATAGCTCTTCAGCACATACGCATCGCCGAACGTGGGGTCGTATTCCAGTGCCTTATTCAACCGCTCCAAAGACTCTTCCGACGACTTTCCGGTTTGGAGTAGCGCGAACGCCTGTTCGTACTGCGTCTTCGCAGCCTGTCGTCGTTCGGCCTCCGACTGAGGCTCTCCCCCCATCCTAAAGGCGGACTTTCGTCCCTCGATCAAAACGGTATCCCCTTCCCCTTCAAGCTGCACAAAGAGGGGATGCTGGGCGCCCTTCGACTGTTCCAGCACTTGTTGCTTCACAAAGTCTCCGAGTTCCGAGGCCATGAGCCAACCGTTCTTATCACGATCTGCCATACCACGCAGGCCCTTCACCAATACCTGCACGAACAGGCTCTCCCCGTTTTCCTGACTTAAGGATTCACCCTTATCGGCTGCCGTTAACACTTGCACGGCCCGCCGCTCCGTATCGTCTTCTGGTGCTACTCGCCCTTCGAGGGACAGTGGCTGAGAGGAACTCACCTCCCACCCTCGAACCGCGGCATTTAAGAGAAAGAGCGTGTGTTTTGACGCGCTACGCCGGCTGAATTCTTTCAGCTGCTCAAACGTCACTGATTTGGACACATTCCCAATCTGAGCATCCCAAGGAACAAGATACCCCAATTCCTTGCCGGTCGCATCCTGTGTGACACCCGCATGTCCCACGAAATACAGCACCAGCCGATCATATCGTCCGACCTTGCGGGGCAAGAAGTCGGATAGCGTTTGTTCCATACGACGAAAACTCGCATCTTTGTCGTAAAGTTCAATGACCTCGTCGAAACCCAGTTGACGGAAGGCCTGGGCTACCGCTTTGGCCTCCTCGATCGCGCCGGGAATCTTCGAGGCCAATAGGTAGTTCTCTACCCCAATGACCACCGCCCACGACTTATAATACAGCCCTTCAGGCTTTCCCAGTTGGGCAGATGCAGGTGGCGGAAAAAGGAGTACAACCAGTACGTATGCGAGAGGTACGAGGAGCGGGAGAAGGAAGAGCCGCAATTGTTTGCGCACAATCGGCAACATAGATTGGCCCGGGTTTCCTGTATGACGCGGAATAAATTCAGCCTACTCTCGCTTCTGCGCGACTGTCAAGAAACGACAGCCCGAAGTCCTCGCTACCCAAGGGGCATGATCTGGCCTTGCGTTTCTCTCCCTACCAAGGAATGGTTGAGTTCCCCTTGCCCCTCCAGCATAATAACCGGGTTTTGCTTCGTACCTCGACCTGAAGGAGTCATCGCACATGGCAGAAAATATCGATACCCTCCTCAAGGAAAGCCGAGTTTACCAGCCGACCTCTCAGACCAAAGCCGCGGCCCATATTCAAGACTATGACAGTGCCTACAAGAAATCGATTGCCGACCCCGAAGGCTTCTGGAGCGACATCGCTAAGGAGTTGGAGTGGTTTTCACCTTGGACCAAGGTCCTGGAGTGGAATTATCCCTGGGCCAAGTGGTTCGTGGGCGCCACCTGCAATATCGCCTATAACTGTCTAGACCGTCACGTCAAAACCTGGCGTAAGAATAAGGTAGCGGTCATTTGGGTCGGTGAAAACGACCAAGAACGGGTCATTACGTACGGTGAACTCTACCGACAGGTCAATCGTTGCGCGAATGCGCTTAAGAAGCTTGGACTCAAGAAAGGCGACCGGGTCACGATTTACCTTCCGAAAGTCCCCGAACAGATCATCGCCATGCTCGCCTGCGCCCGCATCGGCGTCATTCATAGTGTGGTCTATTCAGGATTCAGTGCACCGGCCCTCGCAAACCGCATTCAGGACGCTGAATCCACGCTGGTCATCACGGCCGACGTCGGATTTGACCGGGGCAAGGTCATTCCCCTCAAGCCGGTGGTCGACCAGGCCGTAGCCAATTCTCCTTCCGTCGAACATGTCGTGGTTCTACGACGACAGAGTCCCGGAGTCTCATTGTCCGCGCCGAAAGAAATCGATTGGCACGACTGGCTGAAGAATGAAAAGGCAATCTGTGAGGCCGAGCACCTGGATGCAGAACATCCTCTGTATATCCTCTATACATCCGGCACCACCGGAAAGCCCAAAGGCGTGGTCCATGTCCATGGCGGCTACATGGTTGGCACCTACATCACCACGAAATACGTCTTCGATCTCAAAGAAGACGATGTCTACTTCTGCGTTGCCGACCCGGGGTGGGTCACAGGGCATAGTTATATTGTGTACGGTCCCCTTCTTAACGGCGCCACGATCCTCACAGCCGAAGGCAAGCCGGACTATCCGACCCCGGGCCGTTGGTGGGATTTAATCGAACGCTACGGCGTCTCGATTTTCTACACGACACCAACCGCCATTCGACTACTCATGCGCTATGGAGAAGACTGGCCCAAGAAATATGACCTCTCGACCCTCCGTATTCTGGGCAGCGTGGGTGAACCGATCAACCCGGAAGCCTGGGAATGGTTCCATCGCGCGACCGGTGGGAACAAACCGATCATGGATACATGGTGGCAAACCGAAACAGGTTCCATTCTGATTACACCCTTGCCGACAGTCCCCTTGAAGCCAGGCTCCGCCACCAGACCTTTCCTCGGCATAGAGGCCGATGTCGTGGACAGCGAAGGCAACAGCCTCCCAGCCAACGCCGGTGGCTTTGCTGTGATCAAGAAACCCTGGCCTTCCATGATGCGGACCATTTACAAAGATCCTGAGCGCTACAAAACCTATTGGAATACGATCCCGAACTGTTACACCGCTGGCGACATCTGCCACAAAGATGAAGACGGCTACATGTGGTTCATGGGTCGTGCCGATGATGTGATCAAAGTGGCCGGCAACCGGCTCGGCACTGCCGAAGTGGAAAGTGCGTTAGTCAGCCATCCTGCCGTAGCCGAAGCCGCCGTGATCGGCAAACCACACAAGCTGGTGGGCGAGTCCATCAAGGCTTTTATCATTTTAAAGCAGGGGGAAGTGGACGGCCCGGCACTCATCCAGTCGATCAAGGACCAAGTGCTGAAAGAGTTGGGGAAAATCGCCGTGCCGGCCGAAATCGACATTGTGTCCTCATTGCCCAAAACCCGGTCAGGCAAGATCATGCGGCGGGTGCTCAAAGCGAAAGAACTCGGACAAGACGTTGGCGATATCTCGACGATCGAAGATTGATTAAACCGGCTTCAAGACCGGTGATCAGTGAGACGTCAGTGCGCGTTCTTCTAAGGAATCGGAGGTCAGCCATGTATACAGCAATAGGTGCCAAACTCGCCCTTGCGATCGGAGTTACGGCAATCTTTCTGGCAGCGATCAGCCCGATAAATGCCTGGGCCGCTGAATCAGTCAAGCCGGAGAAGAAAGCGAAAAAACCGGCGCAGACACGCACAAGTGCGGGCGCCCCAAAACCGACCAATCCAAAATTTGCCTCAGCAGAAACTGCAGGAAAAGCCGAATCCTGTTTCGGTGAAGCACCCAAGCTCGACACCCTTACTCCCGACGAAGGAAAAACCGGAGATAAAGTCACCATCACCGGAACCAGCTTTGGCGCAGCGGGCTGTTTACGTGGCGTATCATTCGGCCCTGGTCATCCAGCTCAGTTTCAACAGACCGGCGACAGCATTACGGCAACCATACCGAAGGGCGGAAAAAAGGGTCTGGTTCTTCTCACTGTTACCACTGCCTCGGGAGAAAATTCAAAACCGTTCCTGGTGAAATAGAAACGGGGAGGAGGGGCGAGGTGACCTTCTTGCCTGCAGAGTCTCACAGTAAAACATTGGTGGCTCGATGAGCGTAGTACCGTGCAGCCCCGGACCCGCTTAAGACAGGTGTAGATAATTGGATGGTCCACGGTCGACGCGCGCACTCGACAACTCACCAGGCATACCCTGTGAAGAGGTCAACGAGCGAGCGCGAAAGGGCCACTTGAGAGGGCTAGTCTGACATGAGGCGTAAATCAGGCGAACCGATCTATTTGAAGCGCCATATGCTGGGCCTTGGCCTGGCCGTCTTCTCCCCCATTATGCTTCCCCTCCTGTATCACACTTATGTCGGGCCGCTGAGCTTTGCCGCGCGGTTTGTTGCAGGTCTGCTCATCGCGGTCGCAGGAGCGATCGCGCTATACCTCGCCTACCGTACTTCAGCTCAAAATGAACCTTAAGCCTAGACACCATGCTGACCCTTCGGCATCTGTTTTTGTTTTTCCCGCCATAAGCTAGATGCTCTTCGCGCTAGTGTTTTGCTCCGGCTTCTGATGTGTCCAGGCGAGAGGAGTCGTCGCCTCGGCAATGTAGGCCTGCCCGAATCCCAGGACTAGGTGCGCGTTCTCTAGCCGTAGTTCCCAGAGCGAGAAATCCGCGAAACCGAACATCATCGCCGATTGAGGAAAGCGAACCAGATACCGCTCCTTTACCTCAACATAGTCCGGTGCACCAGCATTCAACTGCACCGCCTCACCCTGAAGATTCATACGACGAAGAGCCAAAGGGTTCTTCTCGGGCTTATCTGGCTCCGAGATAAACAGCCCCACGTGGGAGTCATGCAACAGATGTCCAGTGTGCAATGCCAAGCGGCTCAAATGGATATAGGCGCGCGTCCAATGATCGCCAAAAACATAAGGCACGTGCGACCCAAACGGCCGCCCAGTTCTGAGGGTGAGCAGAACTCCCGTACGGACCTCTTCGGTCAGATTGACCCAAGCAGCCTGAACCTCTTCATTCGAGAGCGCTGCAGACATTCCCATTGAGACGACCTCCTTCCCATTTAAATGCCAGTGGTCCGAGACGACCATCTCAGACCGCTGTAAGCGTGATCTGTCCAATAAGTGATGCGAGCTGCGCCTATTCCCTGATTAGAAATCCCGCCAAGCTGTGCATAAGTGAGGTTTTCTTACTAATACTGCACATCTCTAGGTCTGCTTCAAGTAAGAAAACGAATGGACCCTCATTGAAAAACCACGGCTTGTGGAAAACCGAAATATTCATCCGTCAAGCCACAAAATGTTGTGGCTACTTTTGACGGGACACAATGCCCACTTTTCAGGCAAACAGGTCACACGTCTCTCCGTATGAGTCATTTCTTACTAGACGAGCCCCTTATACACAGGGTTGTCCACAGAAGTTGGGGAACCGCCTACTAAGAGCCATCCGCACTCAACAGTGAGAGCCAATTTTCCAGAGAATTGCTTCAACAGGAAACCAATGAAATGGGAGAGAAAGAGAATACAGGAACAGCGATATGATCTTTTCTTCCTGAGCATAGTCCACCGAGTTTTTGGCTCTATGCATACCCAGCTGCTCATTGCCATCATGGCGCTGCTCTGCACATCTCGCTGCTCATGCGCTTTACCCATACAAAGGGCCTTCGGATCCCAGAAAGGCATGGTGATTTCTCCGGGGGAAAACGGTATTCTTTCCAGCTATCGAGCCGTCACAAGGGCATGCGTATCGCATTCCGGTGGGAACAAGGAAGGATGTCCATGATTTTGACACAAGGTATGAGCACATCCCGTAAATTTAAGAAGCTCCTCTTGTCGGAGCACCTGGAATTTATCTGTGAGGCCCATAATGGCCTCAGCGCAAAAATCGTTCAAGAAGCCGGATTTCGAGGCATTTGGGCCAGCGGTCTCTCCATTTCCGCTCAATTCGGCGTCCGTGACAACAACGAAGCCAGCTGGACGCAGGTCCTGGAAAACCTGGAATTCATGTCCGATGCGACCACGATTCCTATTCTCCTTGATGGTGACACAGGATACGGCAACTTCAATAACATGCAACGTCTGGTGCGCAAACTCGAACAACGGCATATCGCCGCTGTCTGCATTGAAGACAAACTCTTCCCGAAGACGAATAGTTTCTTGAAGGGAGGAACCCAACCTCTTGCGGACATGCAGGAGTTCTGCGGGAAGATTAAGGCAGGCAAGGATGCGCAGACCGACCCAGATTTTTGTCTTATTGCCCGAGTGGAGGCCTTCATTTGCGGCTGGGGCTTGGCGGAAGCCCTTCGCCGCGCTGAAGCCTATTATCAGGCGGGCGCCGACGCCATCCTCATTCACAGCGCGCTCTCGGTGCCAGATGAGATCTTGTCATTTAAGCAGGAATGGGGAAATCGATGTCCCGTCGTGATCGTGCCCACCAAATATTACGCCACCCCTACCGATGTCTTTCGGCAACATGGTTTTTCGATGGTGATTTGGGCGAATCATATGCTCCGATCAGCCGTGGCCGCCATGCAGAAAACCGCGCGCACTCTCAAAGAGCATGAACACCTCCTTTCCATTGAAGATAAAGTCGCGCCGGTTTCAGAAATCTTTCGTCTACAGAACGCCGAAGAACTGCAACAGGCTGAAGAACGCTATCTGCCCCGAAGTGCCGAGGACACCTGTGCCATAGTTCTGGCCGCATCCCGCGGGGATGAATTGGGAGAACTCACCGAACACCAGCCCAAAACGATGGTCAAAATTCAGGGCACTCCAATCCTCTCCCACATCGTAGATGCATACAATGCGGTAGGAATTAAAGATATCGTGGTCGTACGCGGGTACAAAAAAGACGCTGTCAATCTGCCCAATCTGACCTATGTCGACAACGATGATTTTTCGGAAACCGGCGAACTGGACTCCCTGCTCAAGGCGCTCCAATCCAGGAGAGGCCATCTCCAGAGCACGATCATTTCCTATGGGGACGTGCTGTTCAACAAATATATTCCTCAGTCTCTCTGTCAGGAGAATGATGACTGTGTCATTTTCGTCGACAGCAACTGGCAGGAACAGACCAGCTACACCCGCCTTGGTGGGTTTACCGAGTGTACCGCGCCTAATTCGAGAAAGACCTTTAACGCCAAGATCTACCTCAAGCAATTGGGCAACAATATCCCGCAAGAACTCATCCACGGAGTCTGGATGGGGTTTCTCAAGGTCTCGCCCGTCGCCGCCAGCCACATTACCGACATCATTGTGGAGATGCTGGCCAAGCCGGCCAACCGAAAAGCGGGCATCTCCCAGCTGCTTCAAGAGCTGTTGAAACGGAGCTATCCCGTCCGAGCACTTTATACGGTAGGTCACTGGCTCGATATCAACAGCCTCGATGATGTGGTCCAGGCAGGCAACTTTTAATAACCGCCTGTGTTTCTTTTACTTTTCTAGCCTGTCGACGTCGTACAAAGAGGATAAGCAAGACACGCTGTCTCGCCGGTAAACCGGCCGGGCCCTCCCCTTTTCTGTACTAGTGCTTCTTCATGGCAATACGCGTATTCTTTGCACTAGGAGGAACCCCCGGACTGGCGACCCTGCCAAACTTACTGATAGATTGACCACATAAGAGATTGCTCAGCGAATGTGACGGCTAGAGTAACGTCATTACATCCGCCGCTAACCCAGTGGAGCAAAATTCGTTATTCAAAGCTTTATTCTAAGTATTGTTTATACTGCTTCCATGAACGCTCAATACGAGACGAACGAGTGCGGACGGACATCAGTTTTAGAGACGACTTATCTAACGGATGGCCTACCAAACTTTGGTTCGTTACGGATAAAGACTACCTCCTATACCGGATAATGACTTTTCACCATAACATTCATCTGAACTAAGGACGACTGAATGTGCGGCTTCGCTGGGATGGTCGGATTTGACGGTTTGCCTGCTGATAAGCAGGCGGTTGACCGAATGACCGCCGCTCTGGTTCACCGAGGGCCAGACGATGGCGGCCTCTATATGTCTGGATCTATCGGATTTGGATTCAGAAGGCTTTCGATCTTAGACCTCACCCCCGCAGCCCATCAACCCATGGTGAGCGAAGACGGTCAGCTGATCCTCGTGTTCAACGGAGCGATCTATAACTACGTCGAACTCCGCCGCGAACTTCAATCTCTCGGACACACCTTTCGGTCAACCGGGGATACAGAAGTATTGCTTCATTCCTATCGACAATGGGGGCCTGACTGCTTACAGAAGTTGAATGGAATGTGGGCCTTCCTCATCTATGATCGGCAACGGGGCTGTGTGTTCGGTTCTCGTGATCGCTTTGGGGTGAAACCCCTCTTCTACTACCGTTCTAACCGCTATGTGCTCTTCGCATCGGAGATTAAGGGGATCCGGGCCCCAGGGTTGTATCAGGGGGAAGTCAACTGGAAAATAGCCTCGAACTTTCTTTTGCAAGGGCAGCTCAACGACGGCGAGGAGCGATTCTTCACGGGTATCCATCAGCTTCCTCCAGGAACGGCGTTTGAACTTGATATCGAAGGAAACTGGAAACAATGGCGTTTTTGGTCTCTAAGCACAATTCCCTCAATTGACTGTAAGAATCCCGCCCTTGCCCTTGGCGACCTCTTCGAAGACTCGGTGCGGCTGCGAATGAGGAGCGATCAGCCCGTCGGGGTCACGCTGTCAGGCGGACTGGACTCCACCTCTATTATATGCATGCTGGCAAAGCTCAAGAGTGAGTCTGAGCATGAACGGGTCACTGCCCTCCAGGCGTTCTGTTTCATGGCCGAGGAGTTTGACGAATCCGCTTATATTGCAGACACCCTGATCCAGACCCAAGCAACCCTACACCGACTGCAAGTAGGTCCGCTCGAACTGTGGGACAAGATGGCAAAGGTCTTATGGTTCCATGACGAACCGGTCCATTCGTTAAATGCCTTCGTCGGATTTGATCTCATGATGCTGGCGGCGAAAAATGGAATTCGCGTGGTTCTGTGCGGGCAGGGAGCAGACGAGGTCATGGCGGGGTATTCCAGTTACTTTCCCGATTATTGGGAAATGCTCATTCGTCAGGGTCGTATCGGAGATGCCTGGAACGAGATTCAACTATATGCGGCACGCCATGGAGGATCTGCACGGAACTATTTCCTGGCCGCGTTAGGCAAGGTCGGCCTTACGACATTGCATCTTCTTCCCGCGTATCACTCCCTCTCAGTGTGGAAGAATCAGCGGAAATATCGGCACAATAGGTGGTTTAGCGAGGAACTATGTCGACACTATGAGAACGAAGTGCCCGAATACCTGGACCTGTCGCTCAATAACGTACAGATGCGATCCGTGGAAAACGCTCCGCTCCCTCTGTATCTAAGGATCGAGGATCGTAATTCGATGGCACATTCCGTGGAAACCCGACTCCCGTTTCTCGACTATCGTTTGGTTTCTCTGGTCTTTAATATGGCATCGGAATGGAAGTTACGTGGCCCTTGGAATAAGTTTGTGCTCCGCGAAGCGATGCGACAGCGGATCCCGGAATCAGTGCGAACCCGAGTTGATAAGATGGGGTTTCCTGTGCCAGACCAGAAATGGTTTGCGCAGGACTTGTACGAACCCATGCAAGACCTGCTAGCAAGCCAGTCGGTACGTGAGCGAGGCATTTATAACGTGCGCACGATAAGTGATGATCTTCATCGACATCGAGGCGGTCATATAGATGTGGCTCGCCGGCTCTTTAATGTGGCCCAGTTTGAAACTCTGACCAACCTCATAAAAACCGACCCGCTTCAATCCTCACCCGGACGGTAAAGTCTTCTTTCCTGCACAATAGTCGTTTTCCCGTATCCTCGGTCATAGCGTCGATGCCCACTCGCTGAGAGCTTTTGGGTGGCAGAGCCTCATGGTAGCTGCAAAGCTGCCTCCTGCGACCCCTCATCTTTGCCTGCAAAGGCGGCATCTAGCTCGGGAAAAAGAACGCCAGTCCCACAGAGGTCAAAATCGAGTTCAGCCCGTGATTGCGCTCAACAGAATTGGCATTGGATATATGATGGTACCGCGTCCCCACGGTGAGGGCGATACGATCCGTGGCAAAATACTGCAGGCCTGGTCCCGCCTCCAAGAGAAAGTTTACGGGGGTACTTTGCTCAGTAATCCGGGGGGCGAAATCAGTCCAGATCGCGCCTCCCCCCATATCGCAGTAGGGCATCCATCGCCCAAAGGAAAGGAGGTTGTACCTGACCACCAGCGCCCCACCTGCAGCGATGGCTCGAATCGGTCGAAAATAGGCTGCATAGAGGGGTTCGACCATGAGTGTCACATTGCCAGTCAGGTAGCCGCCGCCCAATTGATCTGTGACCACGGTTCCAATCCTCGGCATGAGATAGAAGGCACTCCGATTCGCCGAATCTCCAGGCACCAAGGCAAGCCCTTGCAGATAGCCCGCTATGGCGCCCGCTTCGATCGTGCCGCATTGAACAATGACTCGGGCCTCCGGTAACGATACGGCATCTTCACTCCATCCGATGATCGGAGTGAGCACCAGTCCACTCCAAACGATCAGAGTAAGTACATATCGGGCAGTGGTGATGCGGGAGACGCAGAACATCCAATCTCTCCTTGGTATTGATAGTGCTGGGGGCCAATCAGCCGGGAATTAACGAGACTTGACGCACAGGCAATCTTACCTGAGCGCGTCGTCAGAATGGGGCGAGCTGGATGCGGACAGTGTCGAGGTTCTGAACCACAGTTGCAAATAACATGGTTGCAATAGCCCTGGCCCTCAGAGCGCCAGGGATTCGAAAGTACACATGACTAAGGAATTATTGCGAATGGTCCGTTATCGTCCCAATGCTGGCGCCGTTCGTAGATTTGCGCGTCGCGCAGGAGGCTTGGATGGTACGAGGCAACTCATCGACCGCCGCTTCTTTCGTCAGGACCGTGGATGCGCCGGCTTCCTTCATCGCAGTCTTGACCTGAGCGGCGCTATGCACGGTGAGTCCGATGATGATCACACCAGGCCAGTCCCGTTTAATCGAGCGGGTGGCTTCGATGCCGTCCATGACAGGCATCGAGATATCCATAATCACGACCTCGGGCTGCAGCGATCGTGTAAGTGAGACGGCTTCCGCCCCATTGGCTGCCTCCCCGACGATGTCGAACCCAGGATAATCCAGAAGAACGGCTTTCAGTCCTTTACGGATCATGACGTGATCGTCCACCAACAAGACGCGGATGGAACCTACTGGGTGATCAGCAATAGGGGATGAATGATGCGTGCCTTGTGATTCAGAGCGGATAATTTCATCGCCTACGGCCCCTTGCCTCTTGAGCAGAGACAACTTTTCCGTCGTCTCATTGACGGACGGTGATTCGGAGGCTCCGTTGCTGAGCGGAAGCACCAGCGTCGCGGTCGTGCCCTGGCCCGGCTCTGACAGCAACACGAATCGGCCACCCAGCGCCTGCATTCGTTCTTTGATGCTGAACAGGCCGAATTGGGCGGACAGCGGCGCGGTCGTCACATCGAAGCCGATGCCGTGATCCCGGACCACCAGACGCAACTCGCCATCCGAACAGGAGAGGCTGACCGTCGCCGATTCCGTTTTGGCATGTTTGACCGCGTTCATCAGCAATTCTCTTACCGACTGAAATAGCAACACCTCCTGATCGTCTGCCAATGGGAGCCGGTCATCCTTTGCATGCATGACCACATGCAGGCGATGCTGCTGCATCTGTTCGCTCAACCACTTCAGCGCGACCACAAGACCAAACTCCTTCAACACCGGCGGGCAGAGCTGCCCTACTAACGATCTGGTATAGGCGAGCGCTTGATTGATGACGGATTCTGC
The DNA here is from genome assembly GCA_038275915.1 of Nitrospirales bacterium. Taxonomy (GTDB): domain Bacteria; phylum Nitrospirota; class Nitrospiria; order Nitrospirales; family Nitrospiraceae; genus Palsa-1315. The sequence goes on along the minus strand of JBBRRM010000020.1, from coordinate 457 downwards.
TTCAGCGATAAAACCGGCACTGGAGGGCGACAATGGGCCCTGTTTTGCCTGGTCCAGCTTGATCCGTCCCAGTACCAACATTTGAGCCAGATAATCGTGCAAATCGGTGGCGAGCTTGCGCCGCTCCCGCTGCTCAATGAGATTCAGCTCCTTCGACAAGGCGCGCAACCGGCCTTCGGACCGTACCAATTCCTTCGTGCGGTCGGCCACCCGGCGTTCCAATTCGTCGGCCATCCGGCGCAACTCCTCTTCCGCTTGCCGGCGTCTTGTAATGTCTTGAAGTAGACCAACCATACGATGGGGCCGGCCCTGCTTATCTCGGTAGACTTCCCCCCACCATTCGAGCCAACGGATGCTTCGATCCGGTCGCACGATGCGGAACTCGCAGGCGTAGGGCGCCTGTTCGTCGAGGGCACGCCGCATCGCTGTATTGACGGTCTCACGATCGTCCTTATGC
>JBBRRM010000019.1:0-16563 GCA_038275915.1 Nitrospirales bacterium | reverse complement strand
CTTCCCCTCCCCGGCTGATTCCCCCTCCTCGCCGCCGATCAAGGCATCCATCCGGGCCACCGCATGCAAGGGGATGTACTCTTTCAACGAGGTCGCGGCCGTACCGAACAACGTGCGCTGCACAGAGGGCATGATCTCTTCCAGCACATGGTCGCGTTCGGCCTTGATCCGCTTGGCATAGTGGACAAGGGTGGCGTCCTTCGGGAGGTAGAGCCAGGCCCGTTGCGGCTTCGGCATTCCCTCCTGCATCCGGACGAATCGCCCGACGACTTGACGGAAATACATTTCGGTGAGGACGTTCGTCGCGTAGACGCCGACCCGGAGCCTCGGGATATCCACGCCTTCGCTCACCATATTGACCGCAACGAGCCATTGTTGGGTCTTATGCTGTGAGAAGGTGGCGATCGTCTTCGACGCCGAGGGATCGTCGGAGACGGCGACTTGCGGCCGGGTTCCCGTGATGCGCCCCACGAGTTCCGCCACCTGCCTCGCATGCTCCTGATTCATCGTGACGATGAGTCCACCGGCATCCGGTTGCTCCTGCTTGCGAAGCCGGCGCAGCTCGGTATGGGCATCGGTGATGACCGGCCCCAACCAGGTATCCTGCAAGAGCGCGGTCTTGAGCCGTTCCCGCTGTCGTTCGAATGTGAGGCCATCTTCGAATGTCGCCCGGTGCTCACGGCCTTCAGAAAGCCACGTCAGTTCCCCCTCATAGCTCGGGAACAGAATTGGACGGCAGACACTCTCGCGGATGGCCTCGGCATACCCATAGGTGAAATCGGCCTGGCTCTCGCCCTGCTCATACCGCACGTAAGGAATCGGATTGTTATCGGAGCGAAAGGGGGTGCCGGATAACGCCAGCCGAAACACTGCCTCGTCAAACGCCTCGCGCAACGCATTGCCCCAATCCTTTCCTTCGCCCGCATGGTGCAGCTCGTCGAAGATCAGCAGAGTGGGCCGGCTCCGGCAGGCACGTTGAAACACCTCCGGCGCGAGACAGACTTGTTGATAGGTCACCACTGCCCCGTGGTAGTCGCGTGCTTCGATGGCCTGCTCGTTCGTGAGCGCCGGATCCAGCTGAATCCCGACCAGTCCGGCGGCGGTCGACCATTGTGTGCGCAGATGGTTGGTCGGACAGATGACCAGGACCCGGCTCGCGACTCGATCAGCCAGATACTGATGGGCGATCCGCAGGGCGAAGCGGGTTTTCCCTGCCGCGGGCGTGGCCGTGGCCAGAAAGTCAGGCAGGGCATGGGTCAGCACGCTCGACACGGCACGAGCCTGCCACTCGCGTAGCTTGGCCGTCCAGGGAGACAAGGTCACTGCAGCCTCTTCTTCACGAGCACGATTGTATGGGCATTTGCACGATCACGGGGACTCGGCTTCCTTCTGAACGTAGGGTCCTCATTGGTAGTGATTGTTGTCTCACAGAACAGGCGGTCGGGTCGATCCCCCCTTGCATGAGCCCTGAGAGCATCACCTACTGTTTGTTTCCTCTCTATCCGGCAAGCAATTGTTCCATTGCAACCAATTGTATTCAGAGGTGAGAAGGAGAAGCCATCCTGTCGAAAATTCATGCCTTTCTTGCCTTACACCCTCCTTGCTTTAGGATGGGGGAATGACCCAGAGGGATTTCTGCACAGTGATCGACCCCCAATGGAGAACCAGCCCCACGTCGCCGACCGCAGCGACTTTGCCCTGGTTTCGGCTGCTCCCGTGAATACCCCACACCACGTCTCGTACACCATGAACCGATTCCCGGCGTGGATGGATCGTCATCACACCTGGATCGTGTCCGTGGTCGCCGTCATCACGCTGGTAAGCCTGCTTTGTCTGGGATGGGCGGCGCTCACAGTCCAGGACAGATTGATCCAATCCTCCGGCCATAGTCTCATGCAAGCGGCCACGGATGCCGCGAGCAAACTGGACATGATGATCCTGGAGCGATACGCCGACATCCAGCTGCTCTCCACGACTCCGATGCTCCAAGGAGAGAGCCCCGAGACTCTGACAACCTACCTACGCGAACTGGTACGGGCCTATCCGGCCTTTCGGTGGATCAACGTCACCGACTCTCGCGGGAAGATCATCGCGACCACCGATACGTCCAGTGCGTCCCTCGATCGGAGCCAGAGTCGCTGGTTCCAACTGGCACGCACCCTCTCCGGCATCAGGATTCTGGATGCGCAGATCACCGATGAATCCGGAGGGACCTCGGCCATCACGTTAATTGCTCCTCTACGCAGTCCAGATGGACGATTCCTCGGAGCGATCGAGGCCGGGGTGGGCGTCTCCTCGCTGATGAAGATTCTTGACGACACGATGCAGGTGCTCAAAAACCTCGAGTGGACAGAACAGTCGCATATCGAATATCAGCTCCTCAACGAGCAGGGAGACCTGATCGCCGACTCGACGCAACGCGAGGAAGGACACCTCAACTTCATACAGCTCGGCCTTCCTTCCGCCAACCTTGTGAGACTGCACGCACGGGGCTTCGTTGAGGAAACTCATCTTCGCCGCGGCACCTCCGTCATCACCGCCTATGCGAATCTTATAATCGCCCATACCGACCCGACCCTGCGGTGGGGCATCTTGATTCGGGTAGACCGAGACAGCGTCCTTGCTCCCATTCAATCGTTCCTGTGGCGATTGTTGGTTCTGGCCATCCTCATCCTGCTCCCTTTGGTTGGTCTCGTGCTGGGAATGATCAAGGCACTTCACAGCGAATGGGGCACCGCAAAACGGGAATTTCAGCGAGCAACCGATGCGGAAATGGCCCTCACAAAACGGACAGAAGCCCTGCATGCATTGGTCGTGGCGGCACAAACCATGTCCACGCAGCAGGACTTCGACGGGCTGCTCCGCCAGTTCCTCCACCTTGCAAAGGAAAACATCGGTGCGCGCTATGCCGCCTTAGGGGTCTACAACGACAAGACTTGTGAGGCAATCCAGTTCCTGACCGCCGGAACCGATGATGCGGCCGCCCATGCCATTCAGACCCTCCCCATCGAGCAGGGAACGTGGGAATCCCTTGGGCAAGAGAACGGCGCCCTCCGTCTGACTCATCTCACAAAACATTGGGCCACCCTCGGACTGCCCGCGGATCATGCCCCTCTGACGTCGTTTCTCGGGGTGTCGATTCGATGCCATGGCCAATTCTTCGGCCGGCTTTCCCTCGCCAATAAAGAGGTACCACCGGGCGGCGAGACCGACTTCAGCGAACTGGACGAACAGGTCGTGATGACGCTTGCCGCCCAGGCCGGCACGGCGATTCAGAATTTGCAACTTCTGCACGATTCCAAGGAACAGGCCCGGCACGATTCGTTGACGGGATTACTGAATCATTCGGCGATCCTGAACGCCTTGACCCAGGAACTGTCGCGCGCGGAACGAAACCGTCTCCCCGTGGCCGTCCTCATTGCTGATCTCGATCACTTCAAGCGGGTCAACGATACCTATGGGCATCCGATCGGCGATATCGTGCTTCGAGAAACTGCGCAACGTCTCTGTGAAACCGCACGCCGCTACGATCACGTCGGACGGATCGGGGGGGGAAGAATTCTTGATCGTGGCTCCCAATTGCGACCTGGCCGCATTATATGAGTGCGCCGAACGCTTTCGGATGGCGATCAGTGATAGGCCCTTTGAGACGGCCAGCGGGCCGCTCACCATCACGGTGAGCATCGGGGCCACGGTCTGGTCCGCCGAGCATCCGCTGAGTTCTGACCTCTTGTGTAAGATGGCCGACTATGCCCTCTACCGTGTAAAAAGCCGCGGCAGGAACGGGATCGACATCGTCCCTCATCCCCATGCACTCATGTTGGACCATATACAGAAAGCAGGATAACAGTCTCAGAGTTTGCAGGGTACGAGAAGAAATACGGGGGGGGGGTGAGAGAGAAGCGGAGGCGATCAAAACCGATAACTGATCTCAATCATGTGCAGATCGTATCCACGGCCGTTGTCCCCATACAGGGAGGCATCGGACGTATGGTGGAACCAATAGCCTATGCCGATCCCCTTATAGACTTTTGCTCTGATCGCATTATCCCATACAAATTGAAACACCCCCCCCAGATTCTGGTGTGCGAACTGGTGCTGACTGAAAAACCCGAATCCTCCTCCGATTTCCAACGAGAGCCAACCGTCTTTCTTTCCGAACACAAATCCTGGAACGATTGTGCTCACAAATGCGGTGTCGCCTGCAGCCGTCACAGCACCGACGCTCCCCATCACTCTTGTGCCGACTCCCCATCCCGACTCGGAATACAACTCCCAAGGGAGTGACCAGTTCGCCATGACGTCGTATTGTTGAAAGTACTCCGTCTCCTTCCTCCCGATCGGGGAACTTCCGCTCACGCCCCCTCGTACCCCAATGCTGTTCAAGCGGATCTCCTCCGCCTGGCTCGGCGTAGGAGTAAGAAGGAGCAGCATGAAACCGGCCAGGGCCACCCGCAACGTCACTCGTAGCATTCTCAATATCCTTCCAAGCTCGCTCGATAAGTCACTCACTCCCCGTTCTCGTCTCGCGAGGGTCTTCAATTCCTCGTCTTACTCCCCATACCCTCTCAGAGGGCGTGGCCAGGCTACCCTGTAATGCGCGCGTCGAACGAGCATCTCCCCTACGGATGCTCCCTCCAAGCTCGCTCGCCCTCGCTCTTAAAGGGGTAGCCTTGCTTGGTCCCCCATTGCGCACGTCGAACGACCACAGTTTCATCGTGGGCGTTCCGTGAGCACAGGGGACCAACTAGGCTGCCCCTCCATTTCCCCACCGCATTTCCAATTCAGGGAATTTTTCCTGGTAATCCGCATGGCTCGTGCGAATGACCTTCAAGGCCTCTTCACGACCATATATGCTGGTGATTTCGACTTTATGGTGAGTGCTCCCCGGAGCACTCTTATAGGTCAGGAAATAGTGCTGTAACCGATCGATGAGGGCCATCGGAACCTGATTGATATCGGTGTACCCCCCGTACGTCGCGTCATCCTTCATGACGGCAATGATCTTGTCGTCCGCTTCGCCTCCGTCTGCCATGCTGAGTCCGCCGATAGGCAGGGCCGTGAGAAGAATGTCGCTATGCGGAATCGTCTTCTCCGTGAGCACGCAGATATCGAGAGGATCACCATCCCCCACGACGCCCGGGCGTTTTGCCCGTGCGGCAAACAACGCTGCGACGCCATCACCGCAATAGGTCTGCGGGATCAGCCCGTAATAGACAGGACAATAATTAGAGAATCGCTGGGGCCGATCGACCTTGAGAAAACCGCTCACCTTATCCACTTCATACTTCACCGTGTCGGTCGGCACGATCTCGATATAGGCCGTTACCACTTCCGGAGCCTGGTCTCCGATAGAAACCCCATGCCACGGGTGGGCTCTGAACATCAGGCTCATAAGTCGCAGCACGGAATCGGCTTGGTTGCCGCTCATCACTTCTTCCTCCATTGCTTATCGTAAGGTGGGAGATGATTAGTGGGACGAATACGCTATGACCAGATAGGAAGAGGATATCGTGGATTGTTCATTACTCCACGCAAAAACCGTTTCTTGTCTTTGGTCTCGTTCCGAAAAACCTCTTCTGGCTAACCGCCGAATCCTCTGTCTGCACATCGTACGAACGTTTTCCCTATTTATGATCCTCCTCAGATTATGTTATCGATCGCTTCCTACTTCCCGCATCGAACGACCATCTTCCTATCTATGCTACTTCCAAGCTCGCTCGTATCACGTTAGGGATGGGGGCTGATTGATCCTCCACTGCGCGCGTCCAACGAGGGCCTTCTCAGGCCGCGCGTTGCGCGAGCACAGAAGATCAACCAGCCCTCATCCCTCTTATGCTTAGAGACCCTCTCCTAGAGGGCATAGCCAGGTTGCCCTTTACTGCGCGCGTCGAACGAGCACATTCTTATCGTGCGCGTTCCGCGAGCAAGAAGGGCACCTGGCTATGCCCTCCCCCCTCTTGGCTGCTCCAGAAACAATCTCACTGCCACCTTCTGTCCTTTGATCCTGGTGCGGCTGAGGGTCTCGATGATCTCACGGGCCAACACTTCCGGCACTTCCACCAGCGAGAATCGATCCATTACTTCGACAGCGCCAATCACATTCGAATTGAGTCCGGCCTCATTGGCAATCGCCCCGACGAGATCGCCTGCCCGGACGCCTGCTTCCCTGCCCGCGCCGATATATACTTTGGCCATTCCCGCTGTTCGTCCGCCACGCCCAGGCGTGCTGTACGTTCTGCTCTGAGCCCCTCTCGGCATCATGCCAACGGAACGCCCTCGTGGATCTTCCATGGGGCGCCGCGCCATCGACGGTCGCTCCGGCGGTCTGCTCGACGCGGCGGGGATATCGTATTCCTTCCGCTCCCCACCCTGAATGCGAAAAACGAGCTTAATGGCTGCCGCCGCTACCTCCACGGGGTCTCCCTGTTCGGCGAGGGACGCGACAATGGTTCTGAATTGATCCAGGTCACCGGCCGTGAGCACTTCTTCAATCGCGCTCTTGGTGCGGGCAAGCCGTTTCGTGCGAAGGTCGGCGATGGACGGCACTGGAGTCACGACAATCTTGGCTTTCGTGAGTTGCTCGATGTTCCACAACAAGCGCTGCTCACGAGGGTCGATGACGGTGATGGCCGCCCCTTCCCTTCCGGCCCGTCCGGTCCGTCCTATCCGGTGGACATAGACTTCCGGAGACGTGGGCAGGTCGTAGTTCACCACATGCGAGACGGACGGAATATCCAAGCCTCGCGCCGCCACATCGGTGGCCACGAGGAGTTCCGTCTGCCCGGATCGGAATGAACTCATCACACGATCGCGCTGCGGCTGGTTCATGCCACCATGGATCGCTTCAGCCCGATGCCCGCGACCCGTTAACATGGCGGTGAGTTCATCGACTTCGATGCGAGTACGACAGAACACGAGGGCCGATTTGGGAGCCTCGATATCCAGAATACGAGCCAACGCCGCCACCTTGTGCGGTCTGGTCACGATGTAGGCCGTTTGATGCACGCGAGGTGCGGCGCCTGCCTTGAGCGGCTCCTTGGCAATCCTGATCTCGACCGGATCCTTGAGATGACGCTTGGCAATGGAGGCGATCCGAGGCGGCATGGTGGCAGAGAACAATGCTGTCTGGCGCTCTTTGGGTACCTGTTCCAGAATGGCGTCAAGATCATCGGCAAATCCCATGTCCAACATCTCATCGGCCTCGTCCAGCACCACCATTTGAATTGTCTTGAGCTGCAGCGTTTTTCGTCGGATGTGGTCCAGCGCCCGCCCGGGCGTCGCCACGATGACATCGACACCACGCTTGAGCGCATGGAGCTGGGGACCGATGGCCTGTCCTCCATAGACCGGGAGTACGGTGATCTTCAATTCTTTGCCGTAGCGCGTGACGGCTTCGCCCACCTGCATGGCCAACTCTCTGGTCGGCACCAGGATGAGCGCAGAGGGGCAACGTCGACCCGAATGCGCGATTCGCTGGAGCATCGGGAGCGTGAAGGCCGCCGTCTTGCCGGTCCCCGTCGCCGCTTGGCCCAACAAGTCGCGTCCTGCCAGGAACGGAGGGATCGCCTCCCGTTGGATAGGCGTGGGCTCTTCATAGCCCAGCGTGTCGAGCGTGGTCAGCAGGGCTGCTTCCAAGCCCAGCGCGGCAAAACCAGGAGAAAACCCTTTCGCCGGCGTTTCCACCGCGGGGTGTGTGGTGTCGTGTTTCATAAAATCTCTCAACTGCCTTTCTAGTAGGATGCTGAAACAATCCGGCGGTTTGGATCACTCAGGTTACGACTTCATTCAATGACGCAGGGAGAATCTTCGCTCGACCTTAACCTTGACCTGAACCTTACCTGCTTCATTCAAATCCCCCTACTCTCTCACAGCAAGGGGGATAGCCTCAATAACGCATTACGCATAAGCTTTATTCTGGTTCTGCGCGACGGATCCTGGACAGGTTGTTGGGACCGACTCCGCTTCATGTGCTCGCTTCATGAACAACGGACGGGCCTCGGCTCCACGCCGTCGCCCGCTAGGCCAACGCCGCCGCCAGCAGCAACAGCAACGACGCCAGGAGAAACGGTGCCCCGGGAAGGTGCCAATCCACACCCGGGCCGATGAACAGGGCGAACGTTTCCGTGAAGAGAACCGGCCCGACTAGCCCGGCGATGCCCATGAGGCTTGCGATCGCGCCCTGGAGCTGGCCCTGCTCCGACGGGCCCACCCGGCTGGTCATGAGCGCCTGCGCTGACGGACCGGCTAATCCCCAGAATGCCATAACTGGAATGCCGAGGTAGTAGATCGTCCCAGTGGGAGCGAGCCCATAGATCGCAAATCCTGTCGCGCCGCAGAGCAGGCCTGCAAGCAGAGCACGCCGCTCCCCGAATCGCGCTGCAATAGGTTTCACCAACGTGCCCTGGACAATCATGGCACAGAGGCCGACAGCCGCGAGCGTCAGTCCGACGGCTGAAGGCCCCCATCCGTAGCGATACCCTAGGTACAACACGGCGACGCTCGGCAAGACGACATGGGCCACGTATCCCAGAAAACTGACCGTAGCCAGGCCAAATAATTCAGGGTGGGACCGAAGCAGTCGCAGGGACCCGACCGGATTGGCACGCGTCCACGAAAACTTCGCGCGCTTCTCACGGGCCAGAGACTCCGGCAACACGAAGTAACCGTAGCAAGCATTCACCAGGCTTGTCGCCGCGGCACCCCAGAAGGGCAAGCGTGGATCCACCGCCCCCAGCAGCCCTCCAACGGCCGGGCCGAGGACAAACCCGAGCCCGAAGGCCACACCGATCATCCCGAAGCCTGCGGCTCGTTTCTCAGGCGGCGTGACGTCGGCGATGTAGGCGCCTGCCGTACTGAAACTCGAAGAGGCGATCCCGGAGATCACGCGGCCTGCGAACAGCCAGGACAGGTTCGGGGCCAATGCCATGAGGATGTAATCGAGACCCAGACCTACATTGGATAAGAGCACGACAGGACGCCGCCCGAAACGATCGGAAAGCGCACCTTGAATCGGGGAACAGAAGAACTGCATCAATGCCCAGGCCGTGCCCATCAGACCATAGATTTCGGCCGCGTGCGCCGTATTGCCGCCCAGGAAATCCTCGACGAGTTTCGGCAGCACGGGAATGATGATGCCGAACGACAATACGTCGAGCATCACCGTGATCATGATGAACAGCACGGCAGCCTGACGCGGCTCCGACGATACAATCGAATGGCTCATAAGAACATCATGACGGGAACAATCACATGTGTGAATGGAAAAGAGGTGGGATCGTACCAGGCGGGCTCACCCGACTGCGGAATATACGGGAACAGTTCTCGCTGCACGAATCGACCGGGCTCTTCTCATGAGCCCCTTCACTTTCTCGTCCCTCTCCGCTCATTCCCTCGGTTCTTCGATCGGCCCCGCCCATTCCCCTTTGGCCAGCGTGACTTCCTGAAACCCGCCATCCGGCCACTGAAACTGTCCGGCTTCATCGACTTGCACGATAAACGGATCTGCTTCGTGCGCCAGACCACGGAACCAATACCAGCCGGCGGCAGTCGGCTTCTTCGTCGTCCATTGATAGTCGTTCATGCGTCCGTTCCTTTTCGTCTTTGCCTCGAGTCTGATACAGTCTGGCAGGTTGCTGAAAACGTCCGCCAGCGGCGTTCTCGCTTCGTTCAGACCCTCAACGTACCGCAGAGGGTACGTCTCGGCCCTTCACTCGCTGCGGCCTTGCTGAACGGCCTTTTTGAGCATCCTGCTAACTCCTGTGAAAACTGAACGTATCATGTCCTTACTCCCAATAGAAGATGTGTTACCGGCCCTTCGTCGCACGCTCACGGAGGGCCGGAATGCGCTGCTGACTGCTGCCCCCGGCGCCGGAAAAACGACACGAGTGCCGCTGGCCTTGCTCGATGCTCCCTGGATCGACGGAAAGAGGCTCCTCATGTTGGAGCCGCGGCGGCTTGCCGCCCGTGCCGCAGCCCATCGCATGGCTGCCACGCTGGGTGAATCAGTCGGCGGAACGGTCGGCTATCGCATGCGGCTCGACACGAAGGTGGGGCCCACGACCAGAATCGAAGTGGTCACGGAAGGCATCCTCAGTCGTCTGCTCCGACAGGATCCTGCGCTGAGCGCGTATGCGATCATCCTCTTCGATGAATTCCATGAGCGCAGCCTTCAAGCCGACACGGGACTCGCCCTTTGTCTTGAATCCCAACGGGTGTTCCGTCCCGATCTCCGCTTGCTTGTGATGTCGGCAACGTTGGACTGCGGGCCGGTTGCAGATCTCTTGGGACAGGCACCGGTGATTACCTGCGAAGGCCGGCTCTTCCCGGTGGAGACACGCTACCTCGACCAGTCTCTCTCAGGCCATCTCGATGTCGCGGTCGTGCAATCGATCCGGCGCTCCCTCGCGAACGATCAAGGCAGTCTCCTGGTCTTCTTGCCGGGTATGGCAGAGATTCGTCGTGTCGAACGGAAGCTGCTCGATCTGCATCTGCCCTCGAATATCTTTATTGCTCCGCTCCATGGAGACCTGCCGCAAGATGCACAGGACCGCGCCATCGCTCCAGTTCAGCCGGGCACGAGAAAGATCGTGCTAGCCACCTCGATCGCCGAGACGAGTTTGACGATCGACGGGGTACGCGTCGTGATCGATGCCGGCTTATTACGCGTGCCGCGCTTCAATCCGCGGTCGGGACTCACGAGATTGGAGACCATTCGCGTCACCCAGGACTCTGCCGAACAACGTCGTGGTCGAGCCGGTCGTCTCGAACCGGGTGTCTGTTCACGCCTTTGGACCTCGGAAGAACACCGATCATTAGCCCCGCGTCGCCCGCCTGAAATGCTCGACGCCGACCTGGCCTCCCTGCTGCTCGAATTGGCTCTCTGGGGCACAACCAATCCATTGGAACTGTCATGGTTGACCCCGCCTCCAACGGGAGCCGTGGCCCAGGCCAGAGAATTGCTCACGGGTCTCGGTGCCCTCACTGCGGAGGGCCACATTACCGCGCATGGAACACAGATGGCCGAACTGCCGCTCCATCCACGTCTTGGCCACATGCTGCTTAAGGCTGTGCCGTTGCAACTAGGCAATCTTGCCTGCAAGCTGGCCGCCCTGCTGAGTGAGCGAGATATTCTGCGAGGACCCTCCGGCTGGCGTAACGCCGATCTGCGGCTGCGCTTGGATGTCCTGCACGGACAGCACGATCATGCGGCCGGTGCGACCGTCGACCGCGCCGCCTGTCAGCGAGTGACACGCACCGCCGACCTGTGGCAACGACAACTTCCGCCGACTTCCCGTTCACAGCGACAGGACAATCTCGAGGAGGTCGGTCTGTTGCTCGCACTCGCCTATCCGGATCGCATCGCTCAGCGCCAAAGCGGGAACGACCGGCGCTATCTCATGGCCAATGGCCGTGGTGCCCACTTCGCGAACCCCGATCCGCTCGGCTCAGAAGACTATCTCGTCATTGCCGATCTGGACGGCGGCACGCAATGGGCCAGGATCGATCTGGCTGCGCCATTACGCTTTCGCGAGCTTGAGACTCTGTATGCCGACCAGATTCGAGTGGTGGATGACGTGTCGTGGGATGAATCAACAGAGTCGGTGCGTGCGACCAGGCAACGCCGATTGGGTTCGCTCGTTTTGTCCGAGCAGGGGCTCTCGAAACCCGATCCTTCACTCATGACCACCGCCTTGCTACAGGGCATTCGTCGAGCGGGACTGGACAGGCTGGCCTGGAACTCGGAGCTTCGTCAGTGGCGGGCGCGAGTGGCATTCGTGCGCCGGATCGAAGGGCAAGGGTCACGATGGCCCGACCTGTCTGACGAGGCGCTGCTGCGAACGCTCGACGACTGGCTGGCCCCCCATCTCGCGGGGTTGACGACGCTCGAGCGCATGACACGGCTCGATCTCACTCAGCCGTTGCACGCGCTCCTCTCCTGGGATCAGCAACGCCTACTCGAACGTTGGGCTCCCACGCATCTAACGGTCCCGAGCGGATCGAATGTTCGCGTGGAATACGAGACACCTGATCTGCCCATTCTGGCGGTGCGGTTGCAAGAAATGTTCGGGTGCAAAGACACACCCCGTCTCGTCGATGGGAAGGTACCGGTCATGCTGCATCTTCTGTCACCAGCACGCCGGCCCGTCCAGATCACGAAGGATCTCTCCAGCTTCTGGAAGTCGGCCTATCTAGAAGTCAAAAAGGAACTTCGTGGCCGCTATCCAAAACACTCCTGGCCCGACGATCCACTTACTGCGCCACCGACGGCGAAAGCCAAACGGCGACTGCGGTAGCAGGATGCTGAAAAAGTCTGCCAACTTTCCGGAAGGTTAAAGTTCAGGTTGAGGCTAAGCAATAATAGTGTGATCTTCGCTGAACCTGAACCTCGACCTCAGCCTTCATATTTCAACCTCCTGCCTAACCCACACCTTTCGTAGGATAGACCGGCGCTTCATTTCCCCTCTATCGTGAATACCTATGCGTAATCTCATCGCACTGGCGCTTGGCGTAATGCTGACTGGATTCACCCCTTTCGCGTGGGCCCAGCCCGAAGATGCTCCCGAACCGCCGACGTTCGCTATTCCATTCGACGAGGAAGACGAAGCCACCTTGCAAGCAGAAGTGACGAGGCAGGTCCTGCTCTTCTTGCAGACGGTACAGGCTCATTGGGGGCAACATCCAGAAGCAGTTCGTCTGTCGGTAGCAGGAGCGGTCGAGCGCGATGAGGAAGGCAAGCTGATCTACCTCCGCAACCTCTCTGATCATGGTGTACTTGAAGGGTATGAGTTCCGCCATGGATCACTGGTCCGGGGCCAATACATCCTGCTTCAGCGGCCGCTCAATGGATTGAACGAATTTATCGGCTACTATCGGACTCTGAAGGAACAGCTCACCACGCTGTACGGGAACCCGACGAACGATCAGACTGTATGGGACAATGACCTCTACCAACCGGTTCCCGACTATTGGGGCGTCGCGGTACTCATCGGTCATCTGCACTATCACGCGGCATGGGAGACTGCGGCGGGACTGATCACGCTCGAACTCACCGGCAACCGGCATAGCCGGCTATTCCTCGAATATAGAAATCCTATTGAAGAAGCCAGAACGTAGCAGCAGGATGCTCAAAAGGTTCGTCCAGTGAGGCCGCAGCCGATGAAAGCACCGGAGGCGTAACTTTCTCACCCGCCCGCCCCGAACTGCTAGCGCAGTTCTGTCCCGATGGGCTACGCTGAGGATGCTTTCGAGGTGAGAACGAAGCATGGGAAGAGGCGCGTCTTGGCGCGCCGGGGTTGGGCGGGTGAGATAAAGGACCTTTTCAGCATCCTGCTAGGTGGGAATGTCTCTGGTCCCATCATACGACGTCCTTGATTGATGGGATAATTTCACGATATCGCCGTCTTTGACCATTGTATCTTCGGCGCTTACCTTTTTGTTCACCGCAATCATTACTTCCCGGTTCAACAGAAACTGAAATAATGGACCCAGGCGATCCTGATTCGCCTCAATGAGTTTCCTGACCGTGGTCGGCTCCGACACCTCAAGCTCGAATTCTGTTTCTCCAACCGCATCTCGAAGCGTCAATCCAAATACCAGCACTGTGACCATGTGATCCTCGTCTCCCGTTATTCGTTTCTCGCATCTCGCGTACGAGATGCGATCGCTTCATGCACTCCGCGCATGACAACGTAAACAATCCTGCCGCCTGGGATGTCGCTCAGGCAAGGGTTTGGTGCCTGCGGGAACATGACATTGCAGACATTCCTTCTCGACCTTGATCACCTGATGTGCGGCATCAGCCGGGATTATCGGATTCCGGTCTTTCGGAGTCGGCAACATCGACACGCCGACGACGACGGAGACCGCGAACAAGACAAAGAGGCCGTCGATCTTGCGGAACTTCATGCAGATTCTCCACTCCCTGGCGGTCGGTCTGCGGCGTCGTAGGCCTCTTGAATGAGCTGCGCCACGTGTTTGACCTCCGCTGCGCCCTGCAAGCCGGTCCGCAATTGAATCATACAGGCGGGACAACTCGTCGCCACAATTTCGGCGCCGCTCTGTTCGACAGCCCGTCTCTTACGCTCGACAATGCGCTGCGACGTCTCAAAGTCCTTCACGAGATAGGTTCCGGCCCCACCTGCACAGCGATCGGCATCCGGCATCTCGACATACTCGACGCCCGACAAACCTGCCAGAATTGCACGAGGCTCCTTCGTCACTCCTGCAGCTCGTAGGTGGCAGGAGGAATGATAGGCCACCTTGCAGGGGCTCGCTTGCGACTTTGCCATGGCCGGTTTCATCGGGGATTGTGACACAAACTCCGAAATATGGGTGACCCGTTTGGCCAAAGCCTGAGCCGCCGCTTGCTCCGGCTCGCCGGCAAATAATGTGGGATAGTCCTTCAGCATGAGGGTGCAGGAAGCGCATCCGGTCACCACCTTGTCGTACCCGGCCATGGACGCGAGATTGACTCGTGCCCCTTCTTTGGCCAGCGCGCGATGTCCGTAGGTTTCGATAGGCGTTCCGGAACAGCGTTGCGGCGGCAGATCCGGTTGAACCCCATGTTTTCGCAGCACGGCGATGACGGCATCCCCTACTCCGTCATCGAAGTAGTTGGCCGCGCAGCCATGGAAATAGGCCACCGGGGAGCGAGCCGCGTCGCCGGCCCGGGGGATCAGTTCTGAATAGCGGTCACGGAGATGTCGCCGGGCCAATCGGGGCAGTGCAAGCTGAGGCGATAGTCTTGCCGTCTCGGCTAAAAGACGCATGAACGGCCTGGTCAGATGATCGAGCAGACGCCGCAATAGGGGCCGATCCCAGATCGGCTGAGACCTCGCGAGAAGCTTTAATAATCGCTCGAAGATCGCCGTTTGTGCATGGAAACGAAAGATGACACCGGCCATTTTATTCGGATGCTCGGCTCGCCGGTCCAGAATAAGCTGCGATACATCGACGCCGGCAGGACAGGCCGTACGACAGGACTTACAATTGAGGCAGGCCTCCACGACTCGTTTCGAGTTGAGATAGCTATAGTTCTTATCGGTGACGATCTCGAACCAGCCTCGCGAACTCATGTCTTCCGATTGAAACACATCGTAGACCGGGCAGACCGCGTTACACTTGGCGCAGGTCGCGCAGGGCTTCGACAATCGCACATGATCGATATGGTCCGTGAAGGGTCGGTCGCTGATCTTGATGCCGGGGTTGAGTATTCCGGAGGGATCGAAGCTCTGCTTCACACGCACAAACAGGTCGTAGAGCTCCGGACCGAACATCGTCTTCACATATTGGGCGCGAACCCGGCCATCCCCGTGCTCACCGCAGATCGAGCCACCGAATCGACCTAAGACCGCTTGGTGAATCTCGTGATAGCCCTGCACCATCTTCTGGAAATCGTCCTGGTCGTTGACGTCGAGTAAGGGAATGATGTGGGCATTCCCATTGCCGATATGACCAAAAATCGCCACGGGTACTCGTTGACCGGCGAAGAACTCTTCCAGATATCGGATGAGTTCGCTGATCCGTTCAGCCGGCACCACCACATCGTCGACAAAGTTGATGGGCTTCTTCCGGGGATCAAATCGATAGAGAGTGGGATAGAGAGCCTTCCGAGCCTTCCACAATTGCTCCCGCTGCCCGGGATCAAAGGCGATCACCGGATCGGATGCGAGGCGATACCGGCGGGAGATGTCGGTCATCCGATCGGCCTGTGCGCGAAGGTCGCTCCCTGCGCCATCGCCGTCCAACTCAACCAGCAATGTCGCGGCCGCATCTGCCGGAATGCCGTGTTTCGACCGTCCAATCAGGTTGAGCGTGTTGGCATCCATCACTTCCAATGCGCTCGGACTCAACTCCAGCAACTTCGGCACTGCATCACCCACATCTTCCAGGCGGTGGAAATGGATGAGCGCCGTGAGAGTCGCGCGGGGCTTCTCGACCAGCCGAATCGTGGCTTCACTGAAGAGACCCAGTGTGCCTTCGCTACCGACGAAAAGCTTGGGAAGATCGAAGCGGCCACGGGCCAGCCCATCAGCGAGACCAAAGAGATTGTAGCCACAACTGTTCTTGCTGACAGTCGGACGTTTCCGGGCGATCAGCGGGGCATTGTCCTGTAGCAGCGAATGCAAATCACGAAGTTGCCTGTGCTTCTTCAGCAGATCGGCACAGGTTGGATCGTCGAGCCCATAGGCCTTGGCATCCAGCCATTCACCGGACTGCAGGCAAACGCGCAGAGCCTCCACATTATCTTTGACGGCGCCGTACCGCAGCGTGTGCGGACCGGATGAGTTATTGGCCAGCATTCCGCCGAGTTTGCACATGTCTCCGCTCGATGGATCGGGACCGAACATGAGTCCATGCCGCCCAAGCTGTGCATTCAACTCAGTGAGTACGATCCCCGGCTGCACCCGCGCCCGTCGCTCTTCTCGATTCAGATCCAGAACTCGATTCAGGCGCGAAACGTCCAGAATGATTCCGGACCCGATCGCGGAGCCGGTCAGATTCGTCCCGGCGGCACGCGGCGTCAGCGGAATGCCTCGCTGGACGGCATAACGCACCGTG
>JBBRRM010000018.1:0-16716 GCA_038275915.1 Nitrospirales bacterium | reverse complement strand
GAAACTGAGCGTCGGGAGACTGACCGAGAGAATTTGCCCCGACAGCATAAGATCGGCAGCTTCAGCCTCCGGAACGATCTGAGCTCCACTACCAGATGAAAATTCATGGCGCAGATAGTTGGTATAACGGACCTCCAGATTGGGCTCGAAACTCTTATTCTCCAGGGTCCGGACTACCAACCGCGGAGGCGGGGCGGTAGAAGAGGCTGTTGCCGTTGCACTTCCGATCGTGGGACCGGCTCCCTCCACACGGAACTGATACCCGCAGCCGGCGAGGAGCACCATGGCGAGGATCACGTAAATCACGTGGAAATCGGAAACCTTGACCGCTTCGCCCAAGCGGACATGACAACGATTCTCGATGCTCCTCGTTTCATCGTTCACATTCGTCTCGCCCATCATGCAATTCATACGACAAAGTTCATCAGCTTTTTTTCGACATAGACGACCTTTTTCGGTTCCTTATCCTGCAGCCACTCCGCGACCTGCGCACGAGCCAGACTTTCGATCTCTTCGCGAGTCGCATCCGTTCCCACATCGAGTTTAGTGCGCAACTTTCCATTCACTTGAATCGGAATGGTCAGCCGATCGCTTACCGTCAGGGCCGGGTCAAAAATCGGCCAAGGCTGCTGAGAAACACTCGGCGGGTGACCCAGCACTTCCCACAATTCTTCTGCCAGATGAGGCGCGAAAGGTGCCAGGATGAGGACGAAGGGTTCGAGTAAGGCCCGTGAGCGCTGCTCGGTCTTTGTCATCTCGTTGGTAAACACCATCATCTGGGATATTGCGGTATTGAATCGCAATGCCTCGATATCGTCCGTCACCTTCTTAATGGTCTGATGGAGCAATCGTTGATGTTCGAGAGCAGGAACGGTCTCCACCACAGTACTCGAAAGCCGGCCCTCTTCGTTCACCATGAGCCGCCATGCCCGTTCGAGAAACCGCGTGACCCCTTCTACACCTCTCGTATTCCACGGCTTCACCGCCTCGAGCGGCCCCATGAACATTTCATACAGCCGCACCGCATCGGCCCCGAACTGGTCCATGATGTCGTCGGGATTGACCACGTTCCCCCGTGACTTCGACATCTTCTGGTTATCTTCTCCCAGCACAACCCCCTGATGGACCAGTTTCTTGAACGGCTCGGGCGTACTGACCAGTCCAATATCGTACAGAACCTTGTGCCAAAAACGCGCGTAGAGCAGATGCAACACAGCGTGTTCGCTGCCGCCGACATAGAGATCCACCGGCATCCAATAGCGCTCCTTTGCCAGATCGACAAGCTGGCCCTGATTCTTCGGATCAATAAATCGCAGATAATACCAGCAGGACCCGGCCCATTGCGGCATCGTGTTGGTTTCACGGCGCGCCGGGGCCCCGCTGATCGGATCGGTGGTCGTCAGCCAGTCGGTTAGATTCGCGAGCGGGCTTTCGCCGCTCCCCGACGGCTTGAAGTTGCTGGTCTCCGGCAACAGCACCGGCAGTTGCTCCTCCGGAAGCGGACGCGCCTGGCCATCGACCCACACGATCGGAAAGGGCTCGCCCCAATACCGCTGACGGGCAAACAGCCAGTCCCGCAACTTGTAGTTCACGGCCTTGCGCCCTTTGCCGTGCGATTCCAACCAGTCCGTGATTTTCGGAATCGCGTCACCCGGTGTCAGACCATTTATAGTAAAGCTCCCGTCAGGCGTCGTGGAATTGATGACGGTACCCTTGTCGGTCGCGACGAACGCCTCTTGTTCAACCTGACCACCCGCGATCACGTCGCGGATCGGCAAGGCATAGGTCTTCGCAAACGCCCAATCGCGCGCGTCATGCGCCGGCACAGCCATAATGGCTCCGGTTCCATAGCCCATTAACACATAGTCGGCAACCCACACCGGCAGCGACTCGTTATTCACCGGATTCACCGCATAGCCTCCGGTGAAGACCCCGGTCTTTTCCTTTTCGAGTTCCTGCCGTTGAAGATCGCTTTTTCTAGCCGCCATTTCGCAATAGGCGGTAACTGCAGTGCGGCGGTCGGCAGTCGTGACGACCTTCACTAACGGATGCTCCGGGGCCAGCACCATATAGGTCGCGCCGAATAGGGTATCGGGCCTCGTGGTAAAGATCCGAACCTTCCCAGGGACGCCGGCCAAATCAAATTCAACTTCCGCACCGATCGATCGACCGATCCAATTCTTCTGCATCTCCAATGTGCTGGCCGGCCATTCGACCAGCCCCAAATCTTCGAGGAGTCGATCGGCATAGGCTGTGATCTTCAACACCCATTGCCGCATCGGTTTGCGCACCACATCGAACCCACCAACTTCACTTTTCCCGTCGATAATTTCTTCATTAGCGAGCACCGTCCCCAACGCCGGACACCAGTTCACCGGTACTTCCGCGACATAGGCCAATCCTCGATCGAACAGTTTCAGGAAGATCCACTGTGTCCAGCGGTAATAGTCGGGGGCAATCGTGCTGATTTCACGGTCCCAGTCGTAAGACAGACCCACGCGCTTCATCTGGCGTTTGAACGTCGCGATGTTCTGGGCTGTTGTGACGACTGGATGAATTCCAGTCTTGACCGCATACTGCTCAGCAGGGAGTCCGAAGGCGTCCCACCCCATGGGATGCAGCACATTGAAACCCCGCATACGTTTATAGCGGGACACGATATCCGTCGCGGTATAGCCTTCAAGGTGACCGACGTGGAGACCAGATCCTGAGGGATAGGGAAACATGTCGAGGCAGTAGTATTTTGGCTTCGTCTGGTCGTCAGCGACGCGGAACGTCCGGTGCTGCTCCCAAAAGGCTTGCCACTTCGTTTCAAGGGCCTGGTGATCGTAGGTCTTACTCATGTTGGCGATGCGTCGCGCTTGTCTTGAAAAAGAGGAAGAACTCTAGCACAGACCCGCGGGAGCAACAAGAATCGATGAAGGGCAAAACAGACACACCACGAGGTGATCTTTTGCGGGAAGACCAAACTGTTGGTTCAGAGAAGGCGGTCTCCAAAGTGATAGCCCGCCGAACACGAAATGATGAAGTGTGGTGTTGACATTGATGCCAAAATGGCCGACGTCATGGTGCATCCCACGGAGGAACTATGGGACTCTACGCCTCACAAATTTTCCCACGTTTGATGGACTGGGCCATGAGTGGCGACGAGTTCCAGCAACTTCGAAGGCTGCTGTTGCAGAGTGTTGGTGGAGAGGTTTTAGAAATCGGGCTGGGAACAGGGCTGAATTTACCCCACTATCCCGGAGCAGTGTCATGTTTGCATGCTGTGGACCCCGTGCAGCTCCTGCCAGACCGAGTGACACAACGGAGCCAATCCGTTGCCTTTCCCATTCGGCTCAAGTGGATGAGTGCTGAGACTCTTCCGTTCGACGATCGAACCTTTGACTCCGTCATCAGTACGTGGACCCTCTGTACCATTTCCGATCCGGTCAAAGCACTCCGGGAAATCCGCCGAGTCCTCAAGCCTGACGGAACGTTCCTGTTTCTCGAACATGGCCGGAGTGAGGACGCAAGGACTGCAGCCTGGCAAGACCGCTTAAACTCTCTTCAGCAAATAATCGGATGTGGATGCAACCTGAATCGGAAGATAGATCAAATCATTGCGCAGGCTGGCTTGAAGATCATGACTCTCGATCGATTCCAGTTGCAGAGCGTGCCCAGACTTGGGGGCGAGATGTACCGGGGTACAGCCACCCGACCGGATTAGATCAGAGGTCGCCCGTTGAGGAGGGGAGAAAAGCTGCTGACCGAGATGAATTGAGCGAGCGGAGCAGGTGGCAGCTGAGAACTCGACTTCGCACTATGAATGAGATGGGCCACGCCAAATTGTTTTGCCGCAGTCAGACAGCCTTCGTCATCATCCATATAGAGAGACCGTGTCGGGTCGAATCCTAGTAGTCGCGCGCAATTAGGCCAATACTCCGGACGCATTTTTAGATACCCCACCTCAAACGCATTCACAATTCGATCGACATGACGATCGAGCCCGGTCTTGGCCACTTTGATCGCCACGCCTGATTCGTGGGCATTCGTCACGATCGTCACCCGCTTCCCCAGTTGTCGAAGGTGTTGCAGGAACTCCTCTGCACCAAACAGGAAGCCGATCATGTGGTCCAGTTCTTTCGTCATGGCCACGACATCGATTCCCACTCGCTGCGTCCAATAGTGCAGATCAGTCCAGGCCAATTCGCCTTCGACCGAGCGGTACATCGCCATAAGTGTGTCGCGGGACTCTTCGATCTGTAGACCGTGGAGCGCAGCATAGCGGCGCGGCAGTTCCTCTTCGAAAAAGAAATTGTCGAAGTGACGGTCCAGCAGAGTCCCGTCCATATCGAGGAGGACATCGTCGATCTCGTTCCAATTCAGCTGAAATGGTGTCATCTCAACGAGAGTGTACCCGACCATGGTTGTGTTTGCCAAAATTCTTATGTTACGGTCGAGATACAATTTTTCATGCCACGCACGAAGACCATCCCCCTACAAACAACAGCAGTACCGTCGGCCACGACGGCTCTCCCACCCATTGTGGCCATTATCGGTCGCCCCAACGTCGGCAAATCGACGCTCTTCAATCGTATGCTCGGTAAACGAACGGCCATCGTTGACGATGTCCCGGGCGTCACGCGGGATCGTAACTATGCCGACGCCACCTATCGGAATCGGCCATTCCGTCTCGTGGATACGGGAGGCCTGGACCCGTCCGCTTCGGAAGGCATGCTGGTCCTCATCAAACGGCAATCGGAATTGGCCATTGCGGAAGCGGACATTTTGATCCTCCTGATGGACGGTAGGACCGGCCTGACGACCCCGGACCAGGAAGTCGTTCGACTCTTGCGTGGGACGCCGAAGCCGTTGTTTGTCGTCATTAACAAGATCGACACGCCCAAGGTTGAAACACTTGTGGCGGATTTCTATCAGCTGGGCACGGAGACCCTGTATCCTATCTCTGCAGAGCACGGCATCGGCGTCTCCGACCTTCTGGATGCGATCTATCCACTCCTCCCGGTTCCGGACGAGAACCCTGAACAGGCGACGATGCCCCGCATTGCCGTCGTGGGACGACCGAATGTCGGCAAGTCCACATTGGTGAATGCCGTACTCGGTGAAGACCGAGTGGTGGTCAGCGATGTGCCGGGAACCACCCGGGATTCGATCGATTCGATCGCGCTCCATCAAGGACGGCGATATCTTTTTACTGATACCGCCGGTATTCGCCGGCGCGGAAAGATCGACCGGGGCATCGAAGGCTATAGTGTGGTCCGATCGCACCTGGCTATCGGCAGGTCCGATCTCGGAATCTTGTTACTCGACGCGACGGAAGGCGTGACCGAGCAGGACACCAAAATCGCAGGGATCATCATCAAGCAAGGACGGGCCTGCTTCCTCCTCGTGAATAAATGGGATCTTCGTGAAGGTGATAGCCAGGCACGGCAGGAGGTCGAGCATGAACTTCGACGGCGCTTTCCATTCCTGACCTGGGCGCCGGTCCTCTTCGCATCCGCGGCCAACCCCGATTCCCTCGGCCAGCTTCTTCCGACCATCGATCGGGTATTCGCTGCCTTTTCAAAACGGATCCCTACGGGAGCGTTGAACAAGTTCCTCCAGGAGATTCTCGCCACCCATCCCCTGCCGGTGCGGAAAGGCAAACCGACGAAAATCACGAAGTCTGCCTTCATGACCCAAGTTGCGACACAACCACCGGTCTTTGCGTTATTTGTCGGACACCCGGACAATATCACCCCCGCCTACCTCCGTTTTCTCGAGAACCAACTCCGCGAGCACTATGGGTTCGAGGGAACCCCGATTCGTATGTTGGTTCGGAAGAAATAGCCGGTCCAATTTCTGCCTCTCCTCGACCCGATTTGTGCGCGATCTCGCTTTCAATGCACCGTTGTGATCCGTATTCGCAGGATATAGGCGCTTCTTGCGCCAGGCATAGCGGTGCAACTCTTGCACGGTCCGGAGAACACTTTCCGAAAGGAGTCGCGTGACACAATCGTTCACCCAGAATCAAGCACACTTTCCACAGCATGATGTCTCCGGAACAGAGAAGACGATGCCTTACAGAATTGGTGCAAGGCCATACCCCCTTTTCTCCTCTCCTACCTCGGGCATGATCGTGCTGTCCTCATCCGCTCGCATCCTGCACATGAATGGCCCAGCTCGTGCACTGATGGCATTGTTTGGTGTGTCCCATGAACTCTGGCCGCAGATGGCACCCGAATCCATGCCATTCCTCCTCACGGATTTCTGCTGCAATGTCCTGGAACAGCTCCAACATCGAATCGGGGGGCCGGATTGGGCACAATTCGAAATGCGCCGCATCTGCCACATGATCACTCCCTCCCTCTTGCTCACCGGATTCGGTGTGCCGAGTTCCACCAACGATGAACTCCGGATCATCCTGACCCTCGATCCCCTGCCTCATAATTCTCACACAGCCATAGATTTACCGCATCTTCTCTTCGCGGACCAGACACACCTTCCTGTCGGTGTTGCAATTTCATAAAGGCATCGCCGTGGCAATGTGCTGGCGGCTTTCGCCTTGACTCCTATTGGACATCATGTTATTCGCTCAAGCTGATGAGACATTTCGCACAGACAAAGACTCGCAGCCTACCGCGACCTGTGATTGAGATCCTCTGCGCCGGAGTAATTACCTTCACCCTCTTCAGCCCCGCCCGTGCGGAGGAACCATCTGCGCCGGCGGAGATACCCTCACTCCCACCCGCTGAAGCCCCTGCTCCACCGCCTGCCGCCGTTGCCCCAGTCACAATTGATCCCTTCATACAATTACGTGGATTGGTATGGCGAACTAAAGCCGGCATCGTCTTCCTCAAAACCCCGATCGGCCTGCTGACCCTCAGTTCCAAAACAACCCTGAAGGATCTTAAAGCCTCGCACGAAGTACACTTTTGGGTACATGAACGCCATTCCATGGTCGAGATCCGGAAGAGGACCGACGGATCATTAGTCCATCGCTACCTCACCGGACCAATGACGCCGGGGACCGATGCTCCGAGAACGCTACGCTGGTGGGGACCCGACGGTGACCAGATTGTCCACGTCGGCACGCAGGAAGCACGCCTCACCGACTATCACGAGGGTGATCTGCTGACCGTCGAAGTCGATGAAACCAATACCATTCGAGGGGTGTACGACCTACAGTTCGACTTGCAGATCAGCCAAGCCCCACCAGCAGGGGCCGACGTGCAACTCCTCCTCTCGGGAACCGTATCCAAGCTCAAAGCCAACTTCGTCTTTATCCATACTCCAATTGGCGTGGTGATGCTCAATAGCAAGATTGGAATCCCTCGCGTGAAGGTGGGACAGCCGTTGACGTTGCACATCGACGACGAGCATGTGGGCGTCACGTTCCCATCACCCACTTCACCGAATCCCTGACACAGGGACCACTAATACTTCACCAACACCTATTGAAGACAACGGCTGTGACAGATTGACAGGCCTTACCCAACTCCCTAGACTTCGCCATGCGCCCCGCTTTTCGCAAGACGCCTCCCTCACGCCCTGCCATGCAACAGCCCGACGAATTTGATAAGCTGTATCGAGACCATGTTGATCTAATTTATCGTTACGCATACCGCCTGTGTGGCGACGCGGAATCGGCTAAGGATCTTGTTCAAGAAACCTTTCTCAATGCCTACCGAGGCCTCAAAGATTTTCGAGGTGAGGCGCGAGTCTCCACTTGGCTGTACACCATCGCCTCACGAGCTTGCATACGGATGCGCCGCAAGCGCAAAGGAGAGCCTGAACACGCGCTATCGCTTGAGGAGTTCGTGCCCACTTCCGAGGGAGAGTTTCGTCTCCAGATCCCGATGGATGGCCTCACTCCCGAAGAGGCGCTGCAGAACAAGGAGTTACGGCAGGCCCTTGACCAGGCGATCGACAAACTACCCAAGAAATATCGGATGGCACTGGTACTCCGCGATATGGAAGGATTAAGTGCCAAAGAAGCAGGAACGATTATGGGCTTAAATGAGCGCGCCGTAAAATCACGACTGCACCGGGCACGCTTATTTGTGCGTCGGGAACTCAGCGCCCGGGGCATCACCAATCACAATGAACACAAGTCGGGAGGCTTGCGCTCATGACCAAGAAAAAGACGGCGGTGCCCAAGAAACGTTCCAGGACATTTTCTCAGCCCCATACGCATGGCCAAGGCCATTGCGCAGATCTTCTCCGGCAATTATCTGCTTATATTGATGACGAGCTTCCCTCGGACATTTGCCGGGAGATTCGCCGGCATCTGGGAACCTGTCCGAATTGCGAAGTCTTCATCGCTTCCCTCAAGCAAACCGTCACACTCTGCCGACATCGTCCAGCCCAACAGTTGACGTCAAGCGACCGGTTGAACATGCGACGCGCCATCCTCGATGCGGCCCACGCACGGTGAGAGAGATGATTGGGCTCATGTGCCTGGCTCTGGTGCTAGCCACTCCTAGTCACGCGCTCCCAACCGAGACCGAGCCGGAATCGGTCACCGTGGAGATCCATGGCCGGATGTTCGTTCCAAATCATATCCAGTTACATCACGAGCACAAGACGGTGTTACGGTTCCACAATCAGGATACGGAACTCCATGCCGTGGTCGCCAAGGAGCTCTTCCTCGGCGTTAGCCTCACTCTGGGTGGCAACGGAGCCCCGGAGTTCGGTCCAAACGGACTCAAGCGGGTGATCATCCCTCCTGAGGGCCTCATTGAGATTCAGTTCACACCGACACGAACCGGAACCTTCCCGTACCTGTGCGACATGCCGGGTCATGACATGCAGGCCGTGATCGTCGTCGAATAATAAGGAGACAGGAGCCTGCAATGAAAGATCCGGTCGGTCTGCGGGTCCTCGTCGGCGCCACCTTGATCATGAGCCTGATTGGTCTGTCGTTCGCCACCCCACCAGCCCCCTCCATGCTCGAGCAGGGGCGCGTCATCTATGAGCAACGTTGTCTGGACTGTCATGGGCCCGAGGGCCGAGGCGATGGGACCAGAGCTATCTCTCTGTCCCCTCGACCAGGTAATCTCATCTCTGCCCATACATCGGCCAAGTCCGATCGGGACTTGCTGAAGGTGATAGCCAACGGCCGCCCGCGTACGGCAATGCCTGCCTGGAAGGATCATTTGTCAGAAGACGAACAACTCGCGGTCCTCGCCTACATTCGCTCGCTCGTCAAATTCACTCGCTCCGCAACCCCGCCTCCGCCCTTTCCTTAGCCGGTGGTTCGGCTTCCTGGCCCTTTCAGATCATCAAAGCAGCGTGGTACAGTATTGGATTCTTCACGTTCTTCATACTAGGAGTGTACGACATGATGATGCGTCTGCAGATCCTCCACCGTCGCTGGTCTACGATCCTGTTGCTCGCCGTAACCCTGTTTAGTGTCACTGCCACGAGTCTCACCGAAGTCTCATCGGCTTTCGCTGCCGCTGCGAAGAAGTCAAAGCAGGTCGTCACTCCAGCTGAAGCGACGGCTCAACGTTATGCCGAAGCCGTGGGAATGGGAAATAAGGTTGGCGCCGGCCGGCTCGACTTCGCCTGTCAATATCCCCTCGTGGCTGCAGTTCCACACGGCATCAAGACCTATCCGGCCGACTCCGACCTCGTCTATGAGTCCTGCTGGCAGCGCCTGCGAGAGGCCCATGCCGCCACACTTGTCAGAAGCGATATCGGCATGGAGGTCTTATGGCCCAGTAATGGAGATCTGGTCTTTTTCAGTGAAGACCTGACCCGCTATCCTGCGTCGGCCTTCGTCAGCGATTCGATGGGTCTGACGCCTCCAGGAACAGGATTCCATGTTCACATTGTCGGAAGCGCACCACTCCCTTCGGCCTCGTTCCGTCTTCGACCAAACGGGCCGACCATCGCGGTGCCTACCACCTTGGTGAAATTGTCCGTCAGCTATCAGGATCCCCTCACAGCCCCATTGACCTATGCAGCCGGATCAGTCAAATGGACCAGTACAATTAAGCGGACCAGACGCGCGCTGAAGGAAATCACCATCCAGTGGGTGGTCCTTTCTGGGCTGAAGAAACACGGCTTCGCGGGAGACATGGCAGTCGTGAATCTTCCCGTTACCAGCGGTGCCCTCCCTGGCTTCGTGGTCCAGGAGAAGATCCCATTTGTTACAGAAACCAGTCATGCCCTTCCCGACTCGCTGATATGGTGGGGACCGAAAGATGTCCCGGGTGTCCTGACGGCCGCCGCCGCGCGCGCCGCCACCTTTCCGGAGCTACGCGACCGCGTGGCCATGTTGAATCGTGTCCTCATCATCGATCCCAATCAGCCCGATGCTCTCATGGTCCTGAGCAGACACCTATATGCCGTCGTGCTGCACGAGGCCATCCCTCACCACAAACTCAACGTGAGAGATCCAGCACTCGCTTTGGTGGTGAACGAGCATTTCTGGAACATTTATGCTCAATCGACGCGCATGGAGCTGTCGTTGGGGATGGAGATGGGAGGGTTCGACAAACCGACAACCGCCGACCACCTATACCGGATGCTCTCGGCCATGCGAACCCTGGCCGTCGTACGGCCTGAGCAACTCGATAATCGATTTCGGTTAGGCGTGGCCTATCGATGGAACAACGATCAAGACATCTCGATCGAGACCCACCAATCCTTAGTGAAAGCCATCCCGGCTGAGCGAAGAGCCGGCAGAGCCGAAGCCCTGCTGCAACTCGCCTGGTCCCGGATCAACAAAGTGGCTTGGAACCGCATCCTCGACGACGCAGACATTCGGGCGGCCTATCAGGATGCCGACGAAGCACTCACCCTCGCAGACCTGCCACTGGATAAATTCATGGCCGAGTATACCAAAGCCTACAGCTTGCTGTTTACTCCGGACCGGGACAATCGGGCAGTCTTGGAACGACTGACGGAGGCGAAACGATGGTTTACGGAAATTCCCGGACAAACTCCAGAAATCTGGCAGTTCTTTGTCGGGGCAGACTCACTGAAGGCACTCCTGGACGCTGACCCGATTTTCCAGCCGTTGCTGGTCGCGCAAGATTCCAAGAAGGAGTGAGTGCTTAAGCACATGCGTTGAGAGCGAATACATTCCTAGGACGTTCCCTGCAGGCTTCCAGATGACTCACTCCATGAATCGGAATCAATGCAGAATCCATTGCGACTACAGAACGGCGCCTTTCTGACGTCGCGCGGTCCCAGAGCGCGAAGGTGGTTCCATGTTCCTCTCATCACTTCAAGAATGATCATCTAGCCACTCTCCCTACTGCTTGCCCATCTTCCCCAATTCTGCAAAGTAGTGCGCGAAGGCCTTCATGCCGCCAGAGGCCTGGCCCCAGTCGAAGTATTCGTTCGGCGCATGGTACCCATGCTCCGGCAAACTCAGCCCCATAAACAAAATCGGCACCTTCCACGCTCTCTGCATGGTCACCACGGCACCGATTGATCCGCCTTCACGGATGAACGCCGGCTCTTTTCCAAACCCGGCCTTCGCCGCCCGCTTCACCGCTTCGACGTAGGGTCCGTCAAACAGTCCTTTGAATGGCTGGAGCATCCCTTCCCGCTCCACCTTGACACTCGGATTGATCCTAGACACGTGGCGCTTGAGCAACGCAAAAGATTTTTCCGGAGTTTGATTGGGCACCAATCGCATACTCACTTTGAGTTCGCCATGGCCCGGCACGACCGTTTTGACCCCGGGCCCGTGATAGCCTCCGGTCAGGCCATGCACTTCAAACGTCGGCGCCGCCCAAATCCGGCGCATGATCTCGGCTGGATCGTGCGTGCGCAGCGACTGAAATCCATAGGCCCGCTTGAAGTTCGCGACCTGGAAACCTGACGCAAGGAAGCTCTTGATCTCCGCTTTGGTTGGTTCGACCACATCCTGATAGAAGCCGGGAATCTTCACTGTACCGCTCTTGGCATCGACGCAGGCGTGCGCCACCTCCATGAGTTCCGCAAGCGGATTACGCGCAGCGCCTCCGGTAACGCCTGAATGGGCGTCCTTCGTTCCCGTTCGAAGGGTGAGACGCGCACCCAACAGACCGCGCAAACCATAGGGCATCGCCGGCCGCCCTTTCGCGATCCAGATCGTATCCGACACGACGACGGAGTCGGGACGCGGGATCAATTCACGACGCTTCAACCCTGCGGCAAAATGTGGACTCCCTATTTCCTCTTCGAGTTCCCAAAGAAACCGGACGTTAATCGGAACGCCCTGGTCGACAGCGTACCGCGCACCGAATAAAGCCGATAGCGCCGGACCTTTGTCGTCCGTCGCACCACGGCCGTGATAGATTCCGTTCTCGTTTTTGAACGCAAAGGGCGCCTGCTTCCATTCCGGTTCCTGCGCCGGTTGTACATCCATATGGTTATAGATGGTGACCGTCGGATACTGGGCTCCGGTGATCCAGCCACCGGACACGATCGGATAACCGCCGGTCTCCACAATCTGGGCCTGAGCGCCGAGGTCTGTGAGGATCTGCCGCGCGAACTCCGCCATGCGCCTGATGTCGGGAGCCTTGGCCGGGTCCATGCTAATCGAAGGAATCTCCACCATCTGCCCAAGCAGATCTTCAAACCGTCGGCGGGTTTCTGTCACATAGGTAGCAAGCTGTCGTTCGTTCACGCTCATCGTAGTTCCTCCTGAAAGCCGCCGCGGATTATACCGACTGTCCCGCCGCGACGAAAGAGATCTTCTGACGCGAACGGCTCAGATAAGAATGGTAGAATGGGGCACGATGATGGTTGGATTGTTACGGCTGTTCACCTCCTTCATGTCGCTCATGTCTGTGTCGGCGCTCGATTGGCACAACGTTGCGATTGCCGCCGACCCCGTTGCCATCCGTGAAATCCTGGACCAACCGCGCCCGTTCCATCTCAAACAAGTCGTCCTCCGTGGGACCGTCAGAGACGTACAACCGCTCGATCCATACGATCTGCCGGCCGGCACAACCTGTTACGGGGCCTACTTGTTTTATCTGGAAGACGACACGGCCTCGATCAACGTCGCGGTATTCGGCATTTGCGGCGTTCCGTTGGTCAAAGATCCTGACGTAGAAGAAGGGGGCCGCGTTGAACTCCACGCGACCATTCAAGCCCCGAGCCATGGAGGTTATTATTTGAGTTTTCAGGGCCTCAAGGTCGCAGGAGAACGAGACGGCGTGATCCAGGCTGTCGCCGACCGTATTACGCCCCTCCCGGAATAGCGAATGATTCCTCAGTCAAAGACACGAATCGGCTGGATCGGCACAGGTGTGATGGGGTCGTCGATGTGCGGCCATGTGCTGGAAGCCGGGTATCCTGTGACCCTCCACAGCCGCACGAAAGCCAAAGCCAAGCCGCTACTCGACCTCGGCGCGACGTGGGCCGAAAATCCATGCATGGTCGCTGCTGAAACAGATATCCTCTTCACGATGGTGGGCTTTCCCCAGGATGTGCGTAGCGTCTACTTCGGCGAGACTGGCATCCTGGCCGGCGCACAATCCGGTTCGGTGCTCGTTGATATGACAACGACGGACCCCTCTCTCAGCCTCGAGATTGCCCGGCATGCGACGGTCAAGGGTCTCTCCGCGATTGACGCTCCGGTATCCGGTGGCGATGTGGGCGCACGCCATGCCACCCTCTCGATCATGGTGGGAGGCAATACCGAACCGGTGCAAGTCGTGATGCCGCTTCTCCAGTTAATGGGTAACAAGATTGTGCATCAAGGAGAACCCGGCAGCGGCCAACAAGCGAAACTCTGCAATCAGATCGTGATCGCCGGCACGATGATCGGTGTCTGTGAGAGTCTGCTCTATGGCTACAAAGCAGGACTCGATCTCAACCGAATGCTGGATTCCATTCGTGGCGGAGCCGCAGCCTGCTGGACCTTGGACTATCTCGCTCCACGTATTCTTCAGCGAAACTTCGACCCGGGATTTTTCGTCGAGCACTTCGTCAAAGATATGGGCCTCGCGCTGGAGGAGTCCAAACGTATGGGGCTCGTCCTGCCGGGGCTCACATTGGTACATCAGCTCTACCAGACCGTCCAAACGCTCGGGCATAGCCGCAGCGGAACCCACGCGCTGATGCTCGCGCTTGAAGAACTCGCACACATCCACGTGAGCGGATCACCGGCATGAACGCCCCCGCCTGCATCGCGCTTGCCCTCTTACTCTCCCTCACTGCCTGTGCGAGCAGTCAGGGGTTGCGTCTAGATTCGCTCCAACAGACGCTGCAAGATGAAGAGGCTCGCTTCGTCGGCACTCTGCCGGCCAAATCACCGGCGAATCTTTCGGCCAGGCCGAGCCCTCCGAAGTTGGTGCTCTATGTCATGCCAACCGGATTCCTCGGTCATGAGTTCGAGTGGACGGATGCCGATCGAGAGGCGCTGCTGGCCTGGACCGCCAGGTTGCAACGAGACAGTCTCATTAGCAGCGCGTCTTTCATTCACATCTCATCGATCAAGGGGAATCAGTTGGGAGAGTTACGAGAATCCGCCATGCGGCACAAGGCGGACCTCTTACTTATCGTAGATGGTGCCGCAACCGTCGATCGTTATAACAACTACAAGGGTCCTTTGTTGTACTGGACGATCCTCGGAGCCTACTTCGCGGATGGCACCCACAGCGACGCCCTCTGCCTCGTGCGAGGCGCCTTGTGGGATGTCCCTGGAGAAACCAAGCTCATTGAGGAGGAAGCGCAGGGATTATCGAAAATCGTCGGGCCCGCCGCACGAGTGGAGGATCGAGAGGGAGTCACCGCAGCACGCCGGCAGGCACTCAGCCAGTTGCTGGAGAAACTGCGAGATGACTTCGCAAGGCCGCGCACCGGACCCAGGTAAAACAGGCCTCTACTTGCGTGGTTCGCTCAGCAGACACCACAAACGCCTGGTTCCTGATTTCTGGTCGGTCACAGGCTCGCCGCTGAAAAAACTGATCTGCCAGGCCACCATGTCGTCGGTGGGATGGGGCGTAGCCGTCCAATAAATTTCGGACTTGATGTTGAAGAACGGATGGCCTGCCGGCAACGCGGGATCATGCTGAGATGCATCGATCAAGGTCTTGAGTTCGTCCACGGAGGGTGCACGCCATCCTTTCTGTCCGCCGACCTCTTTCGTCGTGCAGCGAGCGACCGACGCGCCCCATACATCGTGCTCCCGATCCGGTTCTTGTTCCCAGATCAGGCCGGTACTGTTGTCCTTCACGGCCGCACCGTTTAAGACCAGGGTAAATCGAGATGAGATGGTAGAATCAGATGCAAACGCCTGACCGGTCAATGCCATAATGCTGAACACGATAAGACAAGCTTGAGCTGCCCGCAGTCTTCGCATTCGGGGACCTCCTGGTTCGTGACAACCTATCGTATGAGAGTTTTTAGAGAGGCGCAAGCGCGCGGTTACGGCGAGAGTCGGCGATACTGCTTCAAGAGAAGCAGCCCGCCCCAAGCGAATGAGGCCAGCATCAGGAGAATGCCGAGGTTGTAGGCGAGATGGGCCAGGCGATGGTCATACTCTAGCCAGCCCAACACGGCCAGGATATTGTTCCAATCATGTCCGTCCGTTTCCTTCCCGGTCACCCCGCCAAGCAGCATAAGATCCAGCGCGCGCGCATCGTCGATGTAGGGAGCGATGTCCATGAAGCTTTCCGCCGTCCACCAGAGAGCCACCGCCGCACCGAAGGGGTCGCGTGTCTTGACGAGAAAGGTCACAAGGCAAGTGAGCGGCATCAGGATCTGACCGAGACTCCCGCCCAGAATCATCATGAAGCGTCCCAGCGGGATAAAAAGAAGATGGCCCGTTTCGTGAAACGGCAGATTGATCAGGTGGAGAAAAGACTCACCTGTGTAGTTAGTTTCAAGTGGCGTGAGGATGAAAGTTTTACCCCACCAGAGCAGCACGAGAAACAGCGCGAGCCTTCCGGCGAACGTCATCGAGTCGGTCGACGTATCCGATTCAACAAGCCATTCTTTAGCAAGGGCCTTCCAACGAGCGCGATCCCGCAGCACAGGCTGCCGCTGCAGGGAAACAAGCGGCCGATACTTGGCAAAGATGATTCCGCACTTCATGCACTCTGTTGCTCCGTCAGGCTGATCAGCCTGACACTTGGGACACAACAGGGTCGAGGCCGCAGTGGATGCCATAGGCACACTCTAGGGCCGAGAACCCAATCGGACAAGAAAATCTCTGGATTGATCCAGACAGCTGACTGTGGTCCGCTCGCAAGAGAGCCGGTGAGAAACCGCATACAGGATGCTCAAAAAGACCGTCCAGCAAGGCCGCAGCCGATGAAAGCACCGGAGGCGTAGCCTCTGGGCTACGTTGAGGATGCTTTCGAGGCGAGAACGAAGCTGGCGGGCTTTTTCAGCATCCTGCTAGAGCAGCTAGTGGAATGAGAAAGGAACAGGCGCAAAGGTAAGCACAAACACGGCAAGTGCAATCCACCCGACAATGACCCGTCCTTGGCCCAGCGCCACGTGAGGGTCGAGCACCGGTGGATGCCCGAAACCCCACAGTCCTGACATGAAGGCCCAAAGAAACCATCCGGGCCAGCCCACGAATCCCAGCACGATCAACAGCGGCACCGTGGCAAATGCGATCGTGCGTTGGCGTGAACCCCACAGGGCATAGGCCACATGCCCTCCATCGAGTTGACCGATAGGAATCAGATTCAGTGACGTCACAAATAAACCGAACCAGGCGGCGAAACCGACGGGGTGCAAGACAATGTCTGCCCCGGGAGGAAGGGCTCC
>JBBRRM010000017.1:0-16757 GCA_038275915.1 Nitrospirales bacterium | reverse complement strand
AAAACAGAAGTGCTCCCAGGATCCGATCAGCGTCGAATAGGTGTGGAGGACGTAAGTGCCTCCGGACGGACCGGATTGGCCTCCTCCGTTAACCGCAGTGAGGTAATTCCCGCTCGTAGTTTGGATGACGTACTGACCGCGGGACGGACCGTACCCGCCTCCTCCTAGGAGCCTGAATTTCTCCCAGGAGGCGATCCCCGTGCCATCGGTGTGGATGACGTTGGTCGTTCGGCCTCCGCCGTCAACCGCAGTGAGAAAGGTCTGCTTCATGGTCTGTATCACGAACTCGCCAGGCAGAGGCGGAGGAGGAGGGGTCGCTGCCGGCTGTATAGGCCGGGCTTGCAACGGCGCGGTCACGCCTGGCGCCATGCGGGGGACCGCCCGCTCCTGAATCTCCCCAGACGGCGGCTGATCTTTTCCCTCCTCCGATTGGGCGATGGGGGAGGTTGACGGGGTCTCAGAAGAGGATTTCATGGAATCCGCCGCACAGTTGGCGAGGCTCAGGAGAAACGAACCGGTCACCAGCAACACTACTGCTCGATGATGTCGCATGCTGCACCTCCGCGTTCGGGTTGACAGTGTTGCAGTTTCGTTCAACGCCGCTCCTCCTGCACTCGTGGTCGCCTTCTCGCTAGGAGCGAGTTCACTTTCTTGAGGTGAACCCTGGGAGGGAACGAGCATCGCTATCCGTGGGAGACCACTTGAGTACAGACTTCATTGTCAGGCCCATGAGGACTTCCTGGACCCTTTGCTCGGATTACTTCTTTCGGTTCTGCCTCTATGTCGAGTGCAGTATTGCAAAGGTTCAAGCGGCGTATGGAACATCGGATAGGTGACAGGAGGGGGAGGAGCAGGATGAGCCATCAGGCGTCTCCTGTGAGGAGGAAAAATCTACAGTGTCCATCGCGAAAAGTAAAGATGAAGCACAGCACGCCTGCTTGGAGCGGCGGCTTCATGCGGTCGGCAGGCGACACACTTTCCCGAATGTCTAACATGATGCCCGGGGCTGTGCAGCGATATACACGCACAGAGACACGTTTCCGCTGCTCTGTCGTCGTCCTATGCCCACCGAGGCGAAGTACTAGACATCTGATCCAGGGTCTTTGATTTCAAGGAGCCTGGAACGGAGCAATCCGCGCCTATGGCTGCTTTAACGCTCCAAACAGGGCTATTCTGTCTATGTAGAGGTTGATAGAAGACGATGATAATCATCAAGAGGATGGTACGGATGGATCGAGCTGCGGCGCGTTGGAAGGAGTGGCTGCTGTGGGAATCGATGGCTCGAAGGGGACGAACATCGTGCGAAGCAACTGCTCTCCCTCACTCGAGCGGACGAAGGAAAGAAACGA
This sequence comes from Nitrospirales bacterium, assembly GCA_038275915.1. Taxonomy (GTDB): domain Bacteria; phylum Nitrospirota; class Nitrospiria; order Nitrospirales; family Nitrospiraceae; genus Palsa-1315. Next base: position 15,408 of record JBBRRM010000017.1, on the reverse strand, counting down.
TTCCGTGAGCGGATCCGGTTGGGTCGCGGTGAGCATGAGGACGGGTCGGCGCAGCCGGTACCGTCCATTTTTTACGGTGGCTTCTCCTGGATCGACCTGATCAACCGTCAGGATACGGATGGAAATGCCGTCCTCTTGAGCTTTGAGCGCCGCTGCCAACGAAATGTAGCTGACCGTGGCATCACGTCCGGACACCAGACTCAATACTTTTTGATCAGAGCGAACCGGGGCAGCGGATGCCGCGAGCCGTTCCGTGAGACCCAGGGAATGCTGGAAGCCTGAGGTGAGATTGTTTATGGATGTGCGAGGAATCACTTCCACCTTTGCTGTGGCACCATCCAGATTGGACCAGTCGGTGATCTGTGCAGAAAATAGCCCTTTGACTTGAGCGCTGGACACCTCTCTGACCGGATTGGCAAAATTGACAATGACTGCGATGCCATCCCATGCGATCTGCATCGCCCGAAGAGCAGGATCTGGCTGATCGGTCACTGCGATCTGGGCTTCTCCGGATTTTACCAGGTGCACGGCCCGCACAGTACTGTCCCATTCGAGGTCGATAGCCGTGCCGGGATGCAGCCGCTCGTACGCTTTCGCCAGATCCTGCACAACAGGCAATTCGGGGCCGTAACCTGCGATGACAATGCGACCAGCGAAGGCGACTTCGATATCGTAGAGGAACACGAGCCCGCTCGTGAGCAGCAAGGTCCCAATTGATAGGGTTGCCGCACGAAGCAAAACAGTGAGTGCTCTCTGTGCCACGATCAATGCTCCTCTTTTTCCATCATACCAGAATTCGGGAAGAGGCGCTGACGGTCCGTGACGCGTTAGGAGGACTGAATACGACTTTCTTGACCGATCGAGCGAAGGCAGATTCTAGACGCATGAAGGGGACCGGGGTGGTATGCACATGAATCGATGCGGGAAGGGTTGACTGACCCTGGCGGTTTTTGATACAAGCCCGAGAGTCATCACGACAGACTGCCGTGCACCTTCTCCCGGAGTGCTCCTTTGCATCATCCAGATTCCTGGTCTTGGACTCGTCGATCGTTTTTGAAAACGACTGTTGCGGGGCTTCTGTTGCTGGGTGGCCGGCTGCTGCGTCCATCAATCGCGCGTGCGGACGAACTTCCTGACGGCGAACTCACCTTCTTCAACGTGCACACGGATGAACGGCTGCAAGTCCGATATCGTGACGATGCGGGGAATTATGACCTGACGGCGCTGGATGAGGTGAATCATATTCTCCGCTGCCACCACACAGGAGAAGTCGCCGCCATCGATGTGCGAGTGCTGGAGCATGTGAATCTGGTGCAGAAAGCGGTGGATGGTGGAGGAGAGATCCACGTGATCTCCGGCTATCGATCCCCCGAATACAACGCGCAACTCCAGAAACGGAGCCGCCGAGTTGCGCGGCACAGCTTACATATCGAGGGGCAGGCACTCGATTTCTACATTCCCGGTGTAAGGCCTCGCGAGCTCCGGCATGCCGCCTTGAAGCTGCGGTACGGTGGAGTGGGCTACTATCCTCGCAAGAATTTCATCCACCTCGATTGCGGCCCCTTCCGGACCTGGTAATCCCTTTCTTGCAGGCTGCTGAAGATCATTTGTCGCCCGCTGGCGCTTCGATTGTCCGCACGTGTGGCACAAAGAAAAACATCTCGCAGGACGCTCAAAAAGGCGACGTTATCCACCCGCCCGACCCTGGCGCGCCGAGACGCGCCTTGTCCCAAAGGCCGCAGCGAGTGAAGATCCGAGGAGGTACATACCGCACTTCGTGTGGGCCGTTCGCCCTTTGGATGGTTTTTGGCGAACGGAAAAACCCCTTCAGTCACGCTGCTCTCCGAGCAGCTTCTTCGATCCGTTGAGGATCTGAGTGATGCGAGAACGCTGCTGGCAGACTTTTTCAGCGCCCTGCTCGATCAGACCCGCTTGAGGAACAACACCGACAGTGGCGGGAGTGTCACCAGCAACGAATGGGGTAGGCCATGAGAAGGTACTGCGCTTGTCTGGAGTCCTCCCGCGTTTCCTTCATTGCTCCCCCCGTAAACCGAAGCATCACTGTTTAAGAGTTCACGATAGTAGCCTTCGTACGGCACGCCGACTCGATAGCCGTAGCGGGGAACTGGGGTGAAGTTGCACAAGCACAATATTTGATTCTCCTGGTCCTTCGCCTTTCGCAGGAAGGCGATCACCGAATGGGTCGCGTCGTGAAAGTCTATCCATTGGAAACCGGTCCAGTCGTGGTCGAGTTCGTACATTGCCCGCTCATGGCGGTAGAGCCAGTTGAGGTCTCGTACGAACCGCTGGAGTCCCACATGTCGCTCGAAATCGCACAGATGCCATTCCAGGCTGGTGTCGTGCTTCCACTCGCACCATTGTCCGAACTCTCCGCCCATGTACAGCATTTTCTTGCCGGGATGCCCATACATGAAGGCATACAGGGCGCGGAGGTTAGCAAAGCGTTGCCACTCGTCGCCCGGCATTTTATCGAGCAGTGACCGCTTCCCGTGCACCACTTCATCGTGCGAAAGCACCAGGACGAAGTTTTCATTGAAGGCATAGAGGAGCGCAAACGTAATTTGATTCTGGTGGAAGGGGCGGTGGACCGGATCATGGCCGAAGTAGTCCAGCATGTCGTGCATCCAGCCCATGTTCCACTTGAACGTGAAGCCTAGCCCTCCGGCATAGGTAGGGCGTGAGACTCCCGGCCAGGACGTGGATTCTTCAGCGATGGTCATGGCGCCCGGGAAGTCACGATGGACCAGGACATTCAAATCTTTCAGGAGCGTGACGGCTCCGATGTTTTCGTGCCCGCCGAACTGATTGGGGATCCATTCTCCTTCTTTCCTGCCGTAATCGAGATACAGCATCGACGCGACGGCATCCACGCGTAGGCCGTCGATATGGTACCGGTCCAGCCAAAAGAGCGCGCTGTTCAGCAGGAAGTTCCGGACCTCGACTCGATCATAATTGAAAATGCGGCTATGCCAATCAGGATGGTAGCCGAGCCTTGGGTCGGCATGGTCGTAGAGATGAGTGCCGTCAAACTGGGAGAGCCCATGCGAATCGTCCGGAAAATGCGCAGGGGTCCAGTCCATCAGTACACCGATTCCAGCCTGATGCGCCGCATCGACAAAGACCATGAAGTCTTCGGGAGATCCGTGCCGTCTGGTGACGGCGAAATAACCGGTGGTCTGATAGCCCCAGGATCCGTCGAACGGGTGCTCGGTAACCGGCAGCAGTTCCATGTGGGTATAGCCCATATTCTTCACATAGGGGATAAGCTTTTCTGCAAGCTCTGAACAGGTCAGCCAGCGGTTCGCTTCCTCTGGGATACGCATCCAGGAGCCAAGATGGACCTCGTAGATTGAAAGAGGTGTGGCGAGCGGGTCTTGCTGCGCCCGCGCCGTCATCCAGGACTGGTCTTTCCAAGAGTAGGGAGCGAGTGAACGGACGACTGAGGCGGTCTTGGGACGCAGCTCCGATGCGACCGCATAGGGGTCGGCTTTCAGAAGCGGGGCCTCATGATGGCGCGATCGAATTTCATATTTGTAGAGCGTGCCGTCTGTGAGTGCCGGGATGAAGAGCTCCCAGAGGCCGGTTGCTCCGCGGCTCGTCATGGGATGGCGGCGGCCATCCCATTGGTTGAAGTCACCCACGACACTCACTCGCGCAGCGTTCGGTGCCCAGACGACGAAATGGACGCCGGTAATACCCTGCAATGTCCGGAGATGGGCGCCCATGGTTTCATAGGCTTTGAAGAAGGTTCCCTCGGCGAACAGATGCAGTTCAAAGTCGGTAAGGAGGGGTGGGAATGCATAGGGATCATGACGCTCGGATACCTGTCCCGCATGATCGGTTGCGCGGAGACGATAGGGAGTGCTTCCGAGTGGCCCCGGGACGATGGCTTCAAACAAACCGTCCTCATGGAGACGCTTCATCGGAATGGGTCTGCCTTGCCCACTGAGGAGCAGGGCCACTTCATTGGCTTCCGGTAAAAAACAGCGGATCGCAACGGCAGGGGAGCTGCCCTGGGTTGTGGGATGGGCACCCAGAATCGCAAAGGGGTCCCAGTGATGACCTTGGACGAGTTGTTCAAGTTGATCGAGCGGCAAGTCTGACATATGAGAAGACTCCTTAATGCGTTGACTATATCGTAAGAGGGGCGGGCCAGGAATGAAAGAGGAAAACACATTGAAATTTCGGCCCGGCAACAAAGTTGTCGGATCTGGGTGACACTGCCCCATGACAAGGCTGAAACGTTCTGAGGCAGGAAAAGAGGTCAAGCAGCATCATGTTTGACCAATCTTGCGCACCCGTGATTTCTGGATTGGACGCTCCGGCCAGCATGACCGTACGGAGCTCTCCCGGCCATTCACGAAGGATTCGTCGCGAATAATTACTTTGCCACGCCGACCGGTTTTGCGCCTGACACGCAGCAGTCGTCCGCCTGTTTAGTCGGGGCCTCTTCCATCAGGTGACAGGATCCCTTCACCGGTTTTGTCGCATCGCGCCTCCAGGTAAACGCGCGACAGTCCTCGTCGCGCTCGCAGAGGAGCGCGCACATCCCCACAAAGAGGGTAGAGGTTCGATACGATTTGCCCGGCCTAGTGGTGTTGGTTTCCATCTGCATCACATTTTTCACAGGAGAGCCGGTCACGAACGCTTTCAGCACGGCTACCACAATGTGTGGGGGTATCAGCCGTGACATCACGCCGTCGACACTTCCGGTCGATTGAAAGGTACGTCCATCTGGCAGAAGCAGGAGCAGGTGCGTCATCGAAGGTGCTGATTCATCGCGAACGGTCAAGGCAAGCGGTCGCTCCAGTTCTTCCTCATGCCTGCCAGGTACGGCAGAGACTACCAAGGGTATTCGATCCTTGGCGCTCACCTGAAGTTCCCGTGACCCATGTGCTTCAACCCCATATTCACCAGGAGGGAGCAGAATGGGGTCTCCCTCCGGTGTCGGAAAATGCAGAGGTCGCTCGAGCCGGACCGTGGTCAGCAGCGTTCCTACTTCATCCTCTGCAGCCATCGCGGCGCAAGACAGGCTCAGCATGAAACCGAGGAAGACAGTAGTCCATACCGTGCGCATGGTGACCTCTCTCCATGAATCGACAGAAAGCGGCCTGATCATGCTGTCTTTTCTGTGAGGTTGGGTACGATTATTCCTGGCGGCTCAAGGAGAGCTGCATCTTGACCACAGGCGCTGTATCCATCGTTGGCGTCAAGAGGGCCCATCTCCATAGTGTCAATCAAAAGCCTGGCGTATGACATCTCAATCCCACATGAGCGGGAGCGGATAACAGTGGCACGTAATTGTCCCGTACAAATGTAGAAGAGATGGTATACCCATTAGATTTTGTATGAACGGTATTTTGACCATCCATCAGGACCCCGCTTCCGATTTGTTGGCCGAGCACCGAAAAACGAAGATCTAACTGCATCTCAGAAATGAGATTCCGATTCCGCAAACTGTAGGCAAAGCTTGTCGCTCCGTCTGGGCGGATATAGATATCCCAAGTGTAGTCACAAGAACCGACGCTACTGGAGCTGTTTCCGTTATACCAATGGTGGACATTGGGATAGAGTGTGACCGCAAATTCTGCGCGTCGCACGACTCCGGCATAGGCATATCGAATCGTCCCGACCTGTTCAATGCCCAGACCGGGGCAAGAATCGATCTGCAGGGAGATAGGGACATGTTTGCGCTCGCCGGGAGCCAGGGGTAGGGTGAATGGTTGCACGTGTAAAGCCGGCGAGAGGGACTCGGCGCTCACTGATATGGTGCGAGCCTGCTGTTCGGCATTGTGAAAGGTGATACCGGCGGGTACAGGAATGAGACGCCCACAGGGGGTTCCGTCATTAAACATCGTGATAGCCGTATCGTCGATCGCGGCGATGACGCCGAAGTTGATGCCTTCGAAGCGAGCGCGAATCGAAGCCGTACGCATCCATGTTGTCACTGGAGCGTTTGGTGAAAGAATATTGATGTCGGAGCTTGTCGCTCCGCTCAACTGCAGGATTGCGTCATTGTCTCCCACCGGCGTCATACCAAGGCCGACAGGCTCGAACGCGACGGTGAAATCTATCCGTTGGCCCTTTTTTGCAAGGATCGCCACGAACCCGGCTTTGCTAATCTGAGCCGGCGGGTTGGCTGGGTCCGGGACCACATCCTGGTACTGACCTCCGGGAATGGTCAGGGAGACCTCAAGAGCTTTTCCCCTGGCCACCACTCCTGTGTAGGCCTTGGCATTCACAATGCGGAAACGCCGGTTCGTGGCATTCAAGTTCAATCGGCCTTCAGCATACCCATCTACCGGAGCGGCGAAGGACACGACGGCGATGGCTTGTTGCCCTGCCCACACGCTTCCCAGGTTTCGCGTGGGGAGCGTGATCGGAAACGGGTCATGTGCAATGGCTTGCAAGAAGGGTGAGGGAGACTTTTGGGGGACAGCCGTGACCTGGTCTTTGAGGGACAGCCCACCGGGAAGGCCGCGAGGCGTCACCATGCCTTGCGTCATGCTGATTTCGCGCGCCGCATTCAGCCTGCTCACTTCAGCGGTCCAATCGGTCTTGAACATCGCATTCAGTTCCACGTCAGCGGCCAATCCGGCGACAGAGGTGCGCGGCTGCTTACTGGTTTGCACATCCGCCAGAGCCTGAGCCACGATTTCTGGATGGTGCATAAAGAGATAGTTCCATGTGACCCATTCACCTGGACCGGATGTCTCAACAGATTCTGACGGAGCGCTCGTTGGGATGGCAGCCGCAGCCGCTGGTACACGAAGCACGGACGAATAGGAAGACGTTTGGGCAAGGGGCTGAATTTGAGTCATTGCCTGCTGGATCTGAAGCCGGTTGATTGGTTGTACGCGGCTGCCTCGTGACCGTGTTCCGCTGAATGTGCCTGTCGCATCGAGGCCCTGTCCGCCGGGGAGCAGCAAAAGGAGATGGACTTCGTCTTCTTGGCTCTCTTCAGCGATGGCCAGCGCCAAGGGCGACGCGAGGGTTACCTCATGTGTCGTCGCGGTGGCCTGGATTTCTACTGCAGGTTGCGGGAGATCGGCGACTAACCGGAGGTGTGTCTCTGCGGATTGTTCGACGCGATAGGCACCGGCAGCCACTATCACATTAGTGCCATCTGGCGCCGTGAAATGGCTGGCCTTGTCGAGCATGACGGCAGGCGATATCGTGGTCGTCCATCCCGGCGCCGTGAGGAGGAGACTGACGATGAGGTACGTGACGGTCGCGGATAGTGGCCTAATCATGGCGGTCCTTTCTACGGGATGCCTTCAACGGATGTTTCTATGAGATCCTGTTTTGCACTCTTCCGCTTGGTGGCAACGCACCACCTGTCTCCAACGGGAGGCGGTACGCTTTGCTTGAGATAACATTTGTGAGCATGACTGACACGAGGTTGCCTCGTCTTAGTAGGGTAGTCGTCACGTGACCCTATGACGTTCAACTAGGCACGCCAACACATTGTGGTGAAAGCCGAGATAAATGAGGGAGATAATAATCCCGCCACGGCGTCGCTCCTTGAGATGAGAATCAGCTGCGTGTCCCCGTGGGGCTGGCGCGGCGGACCAATTATAGGTAGCCTGCGAGGTACCTGCAACAGGAACGCCACTGCTCGTGAACCAATCCTCGACTCGCTACGACTCACCAGAATAAATCGAAGAGAGCTTGGTCGGGTTATGGTAGCGCACCTTACTCAGTCTGGTTCTGTATACGGTGAGTTGAGGGGTAGGTACGCCTATTTATTGACGAGAAAAGGACTCGCTTCTACACCTCCGCGCACACTGGGCGACCCGCTCACGTTTGCAGCACGACACACCAGCAAGACGCAACGAGATGCGAGGGCATAGTGAGTTCAGAGACTTGGCGCATGATGGCAAGACACGATCCGAATTCCATCCATCCCGGAGAGATTTTCTGGCTCGGGCTGGCTGGTGGAACTGGACCTCCGTCAAAGCGGCTCTCCGCAACCGTCTAGTAGAATATCTCTTGGCGCGGCGGCCCATCATAGGTATGACTGTCAGCGGCCTGCAATGGAATGCCACTCCAATAAAAGATTCCAACGACTCCACGACAGACAGATTACGGATGCGATTGGCTACCGCTCGAAATGACCACAGCATTTAAGGCATTCCCATCTCTATCCCTACGGCCTGATGAACGCCATTATGGCCGGCCATGAAAGTCTTGGTGACTTCATCCTTGTGCCACGAGCGCTGTAGAGCATTGCTTTCGCTGGTCTTGAGGACTACTATTTCGCACGAAGCCGTTTCGAACCTTTCTTAACCAACTCCGACTCACCTGGTGAGCGCAGAAACTTGCCGCATGCTGTCTGGTATGCGATCTCTGAATACCGGTTGGTTAAGCGCATGAAGGATGCCATGGAGGACGAATTGATCGCCTCACATTCGAAGCGGCTGGGAATCCTCGTCTCGCTTCTCGTGTTCGTGCTGCTAGCCCAGGCCACATACGGCGAACAAACAGCGCCTGCTGGGTCCGGGCCTGCAATCAGCGAGGCGGACGCCCTTCTGGCTCCGACCTCGAGCGTGGCAGAACGTACGCCATCGGTGATTCATCTGGATCGCCCCGTTCATTTCACCACCCCAGAGGGCGGGCCGCTGGTTGTTCCGGTGGGAACATATGAGGTGAAAGCCATCGGCACGACCGCCCTGCAACTCACTTCCGAAGGCGGAGGTGCCTTCCTCGTCGAGGCTCTCATGATGCACCACCCGGATACGTTTGCCGAGGCAGTCGCGCTGTCCATTCCCGCCGAGGAGGATATGCACCATGTCGTACTCCTCCTTCCCAACGGGCAAGGACTGGACGCCGTGGGTTCGTACAGCGCGGTTCGACCACGCGGGTGGAACCCGACACCCGTGTTGCTCGAGTTAATTGAGAAGGCCTTCGCGCAAAAAGAGAAGCCTATTCGGAAGGATGAGAAAAAAGGCGGACACTAACGATTCGAATCTGGAGCATCCCCATTTTTGTTGACACGATCACATGGAGCTCTTTTCGAGATCCTCTCTTACAATCCGCTCGAACCAATTGCCACTCGCCTCGACATACAGTTCAGACAACATGTGCCATTCGACGTAGCCGCGGTATCAAGCTGCCGGATTCTAGAGCTGTGACTGTTTCCCTTTCACGCGCGAGGTGATCGATGAAGAGTCTTGTCTTGATAGGCATGCGAGACGCATGAATGACTCCTCCCGTCTCACCTTGCTGTACGGTGGCTGCACGTGGTGGCTCGAGGGTATCTCTGTCGGGTTGCAGATGTCGGCGAAGGCCAGCGGGTCATGGCCACCCCCTGGCCTCACAACCGGATGGCGATGCGCTGCATTGACAAGCCTTGAGCTGGATTCTTCACTTCCGCGCACGCCGGTTGAACCTCCCGCGCTTGCAGGGCGACATACCGCCAAGAAGCAATGAGATCTGAAGCTACAGTGGCCCGGAGTCTCAGCGCAACGCGTTTTCCCCACCTCTCTCTAAGGAGTCACGCAATGAACGACAGACAGGATGATGGCAAGACAGGATCGGGGTTCCATCCATCCCGGAGAGATTTTCTGACTCGGGCGAGCTGGCTGGCTGCTGGAATGGCACTGATGGGTGTGCCTGCGCTGAGGCCGCAACTCGATGCCGCAGCAGCGGCTGATTTGAGGGGTTATGCCGGCGGATCATCCGCCCTCGATCTGGATGGCCAGTTCATCGACTTTCTCAAATCGGCGGAGGGAGGATTCCCGAAGGCCGAGGTGATTCTCGAGCCGGCCGGCCCCAATTTGCCTGTCAAAAAGCACATCGGTCCCCCGAGATTTCAAGAGATTGCTATCCAATGTGACCCGGTGATGCCGAAACCGTTATTCGACTGGATTGCCGCCGCATTGACTATGTCGTACGTGAGGAAAAACGGCGCAATTATCACGGCAGATTTCAACCGCGCGGAGCAGAGCCGCCTGGAATTCAAGAATGCCTTGATTACAGAGATTGGCATTCCTGCCTGCGATGCCGCTTCGAAGGATCCCGGACCAACCACTTTCGCCACAGGCTGCACTGCCGCATGGCGATAGCCCATTCTCAGAATCCCCCTCGTCCTGCTCAACTTCTCTGATCAAACACGCTAAGGACATTGGAGAAGTTATCGGTCCAGACGCCCAATGCGGGACTCTTCGGGATCGGCTCCCAGCGTCTGTCTTCAAGAAGCGCCCCCAGGGCCTCTCGCTGCTTCGCCACGACGACCCAATGTGACGGATACTTTCCCGGCACGACGTCCTCATCCTCGTGGTCATGCCGATGCAGACCTACCAGGTGCAGTTCCTCCGCCAGATTTCCCAGCACCGGCGCGATATGGAGGTAACGATTCGAAATGTTGACCGCGATCACACCGCTCCTCGTCATTTTGCGCAGGTACAGCTCAAACGCTTCTCGAGTGATGAGATGGACCGGCAGCGAATCGGAACTGAACGCGTCCAGAACGACGAGGTCGTAGCGGCCGTCCGCTGCGCGGGCCATGTTCAACCGGCCGTCTCCTATCACCATCTGCAGATCGACACCTCGCTGCTTGGCGTCCTCACAGTAGGTGAAATAGTTTGGATCGAGCGCGATCGTTACGACGGCAGGATCGATTTCGTAGTAGGTCAACGACTGCCCGGGTTGGGTATAGCTGGCCAGCGTGCCGGCACCCAAGCCGGTCACCGCGATATGCGTGCGGCGGTTCGGGCCTTGGAATGCGCTGAACAAATCTCCGATCGGCCCCTTGCGATGAAAGTAGGTCATCGGCTCGCCGCGTTTATCAGGATTCAGCCACTGAGCTCCGTGGGTTGTATTGCCGTGAATCAACTGATGCGTACCGAGTTCTTGATCAAATTTAACCTTGAGGACGCCAAAAAATGTCCGTTCCTGATGCAGCAGGACGATGTGGCTTGATGCGCTGGGCATCTCCGCGACCAAGAGGATCACCCCCAGAGCGAGCCCAAACGCCAGGGGGCGTGATCGCAGCAGATAGCAGAGAACCAGAGGGCTGCCGTAAATCAGGAGATCGAGCCACTGTGTCGAATTGAGTCCAGCCAGGTGCGCGAGTGTTGCGAGGGATCCGTTCTGAGCTGTCTGCGCTTCTGCCGCCCACGCCATCCCTTGCGTCAACCAGGTCAATCCGCCGGTCCATGCACCGATCCCCAATACCCAAACTGCGTCACCTGCGAAGCTCGTAGCGCGGGTGCTATCAGCCGCAGCAAATTCAACCGCTGATACCTGAGATGCTTGCTGAATTCCCTTCGGTAAGAGAAGGCCGGCAACGACAAGAGCAATCGCATACTCCGCAGTACTCGTGAACACCACCGGCGCAATCAATGCGTTAAAAATGCCTCCTAATACTCCGCCCACCGACATGGTGAGATAAAACGCGGTCAAATGCTGGGTCGATGGGCGCTGGCGGGCCAATTGTCCGTGACAGACCATGGCGACGACGAAGAGCGTGGCGAGATGCAACAGGATCCGGATGCCAAAGGGAATCGAAAACCCTTCCGTCACCATAGTGAACACGAGCAGGACTAACAGAACGGGCATGGTGTGACTCATTGCCCCATGAAACTGAGACGGCCACCTCGCAAAGACGAGGATGAAACTCAGGAGATATAACACCAGCGGAATGATCCAGAGGAGTGGGATCGCGGCAATATTCAAGGTGATATATGAGGTCGCGCCTAGCATGAGGCTCGAGGGCACGAACGCCCACAACACCCAACCAATCATCGTGCGGAGGTCAGGCTGGGACGACACGGCCGATGGTGTGGCCGCACGAGATGCGTCCGGCTCATGATTACCGCTGTCGGCGCGCCAGGCGCCCCATCCTGCCGCTCCTATCAATACCATCAACACGCCATAGCCTGCGCTCCACAGTTGGCTCTGAGACAGCCCTCCACCTCCATGCAGCGAAAAGTTTGGCTCAATGAAGGTGGGATATCCCAGTAATGCGACCATGCTGCCAACATTGCTGGCGGTATAAAGGACGTATGGATCATTCGCCAGAACATGCGGGCCGTGGCTGAACCACTTTTGCAGGAGCGGCGCCGTGGTCGACAACACAAAGAATGGAAGACCGATTGAGAGCGTCAACAACCACAAGAGCCCAGCGATCGGAGAGCCAGATTGGCTCGACGTCCACTCAAATGCGAGCCCGACCGGCAAGACGGCCAATGGCAGCAGCATGACGAGCAAATGCACGACGACTTGACGATGGATCCGGAACCGTCCAGTGAGCACATGCGCATAGCTGTATCCCGCCAGCAACATTGCTTGAAAGAACACCATGCAGGTGTTCCAGACCGCAGGCGTCCCCCCGAGTTGTGGCAGGATCATTTTCGCAATCATGGGTTGCACGAGGAACAACAGAAAGGCACTGACACAAATCGCCGCTGCAAATAAGATCAGCATCTCGGTTTCCTCGCTCGCACTACGCGGCCTTCGGGAACCCTTCGAAGACTAGTACACCGCAAAATCATACTCCAGGTTTTCGCGTCGGACGGTCGGGTTCTGGCCCCCTTCGGTCAGTGTGCGGACCTGGTCGATCACATAGCTCTGGAGTTCGCTGACGGTGACAGTCTGGTCTTTATTCGCATCTGCCCCCCGGTTTTTTAGACCATTAAGGAGGGCATACGTGAACACCCCGTTCTTCCATTGTTCGCCTTCGAGGCTGTATTCGTTGCCGCTGGAACTGGAGATCACCGCGGCGCCGGTCCCGCGCCGGAGATCGGCGAACCAATCCTGCTGGAATTTCACCATTTCATTGGAGAGGCGCGGCGTGTTCGTCGTGCCTGAATGTGTCTCACTCGCATCCGCGACGACGGTGATACCGCGGGCGGCTTTGAACGAACGCATTTTCACGGTACCGGAACCGCCCGTCTCCGCTTGGGCCACGACCACCGCCTGATCTCTTTCGATTTCGCCGGAGAAGCAGGTATCCAACAGTAGAACTTTTTGTAAGGCAGGAATGCCGTCGAGGAGATTTTCAAATTCTTCATAGGGCAGGCCGTTGCTGGCTGGATGCTTCGGATCGATGTCGTGTGTGCCGAAGTAATAGTTCGATTGCTCGTCGGTCATCCCATGGCCGGCGGCAAAGACGACCACGAGATCATTGATCCTGGATTGCTTGAGCCACTCCTTCGCCTTGAGAATTTCCTGGCGGGTGGCTTTTTTGTCGGTGAGACTCAGTATGTGCACTTTGCTTTGACTGTTGTGTCGTTGTTCGATCGCCTGGTAGGCGTTGAGGAGATCCGTCGCATCTTTTGCGGCATAGCGAAGATTGTAGGCCTTGTCTTTGTAGTCGCCAGCAAAATCACCCGGCGTCGTCGTGGTCGAGTCATTTCAGCCGCCTCCTTCAAGTCGACTGCGGAATAGCGCATTCGGCGGGGTGGCAAGTATATCACGTGGCCTTCAGGGTAGACAGAAGCTCGAGCGTGAGCCGAGGCAGGAAAGGTTTATCGGCCTCGTCCCCGCCAGACGAATACAGCTGCAGGTGGTGGCGGTGTCTGCTGTTGAAGGTTGAGGTGGGAGCGTGGGGAAGGACAGAAGAAGCGATGACCGAAATGGGGGCGGGAAATGTACAGCGCGCAGATTCGGAAACAGACGCGGCTACGTCCACCAGCTACGGCCTCGGCAGGTACGTCACCACATAATCGGTTTTCTGGAACTCGGAGTGCACGATTTCGACCCGGGCCGGGCCCATGGGGTTGATGCCGGCCTTGGCCAACAGATCGGCGCGTACGAGTTGAAAGACCTGTTGCTCAAACTGCATTCTGGTCTGAGGCTGGAGCAGCAATTCCCGCATCCCATTCTCCAGCGCGGGCTGAATCTGTTTAAAATACTCAACAGCGGCTTTGCAAATATTCACCGGAAAAATGACGTCGAAGAAGTGCGTGCACTTCTCCGCTTCTTTCACGGTCCCCGTCACGGCAATACGAAGGGAGTGATAGGTCGGCAATCCCCGCTGATCGATGGTCGGCGTCAGGAAGACATCGACGAGTACCCTTTCCGCCACCAGATCGCTGAGCGCACTGTCCCCCTCGCCTGAATAGTCCTTATAGTAGGTTTTGAACTGGAGAACCGGAATGACGAACTGGAGTCGGAGCTCAACGCCTTCCGTCGTCACAATGGGAGGATTGGACGCCCCGGTTACATGGATGAATGACTTCTGTCCGTTCCCGGATTCGTGCGTGTACTTTTCCAATGCAATGTGCCCCGAGAGGCCGCGCCCCAAGGAGAAATTCGTGTCGAACGGGCTCCGCATATTGCCCAGCTGGATAAAGGATTTTGTCGGGTCACCAAGAATCACCGTAAAGGGGATGGTCTTCATCATGGCTCCCGGTGGTCCGCCGGGTTGCTGTGGCATCGCCGGCTGTCCAGGGATCTGAGCTGGCTGAGTAGGAAGAGGAACCGGTCCTGGAGTCGGCTGCGGCTGCCGAGGTGGGAATACTTGGGCCATCGCGAGCGAGTTGGACAAGATCAGCCCAGCCGTGATCCCTAGTACGCTACGGGAGATGCGCATGTTCGTCTACCTCTCTCACTTATTCGTGCCTGAACCAGCGGGTCACTGTCACATCTTGTCCTGGCTCGCTGGCCACATAGGATACCGGTGTCAATTGTGCCGGGCTTCCCGTTTCGTCCTTGACGGTGATAACACCTCGAGTTCTCGTCGACCCCACGCCCCATGGAATGACCGGCGGTTCTTCGACCTTCGCCACGATAGGCACAGCCGGACGTGTTTCAGCCGCCATTTTGGCCATGATCTCTTCCAGGTCCGTCCGGGGGTTGGCCGAGGCGACGATGAAAAATGTTTCAATCCCTTTTACCTGATCGAGGCTAAACCAGTAGGGCCCTTCTGGAAAGGCCACTTCCTGATCTTTCTTCAGCGGAGTTGGCGTCGTGCCAGGTTTGGGGAAGACTGGTTCCGCCCAGCCTGATCCATCAATTGATACGATGTAGACATAGCAATCGCAATTGGTGCGCACCACCAGCTTGAATTTGTCCCCGGCGTCTTTCTTCCCACCGCCGTCATGGAGGACCTCGCCGTCATCCATCAGGACCACTTCTTTACCCTTGGCGGTCTGCTTCTGGCGGACCAGTGCCACGTCCACAGCCACCGGCTCTGCCGGAACCGAACGAGGATAAATCCCTGATCCTCCGTAGGGCTGTCCGCCATACGGCTGAGATTGACCGGCTGTCCCATATCCGCCATACGCCTGCTGTTGCTGCTGCGGAGCTCCATACTGCGATGGGGCTCCATATCCTGGTTGCGCTTGGCCATAACCCTGGGCAGCGTAGGGATCTATCTGACCAGTCTGAGGTGGATATTGTGAGGCTTGGCCATAGGGGGAAGGGGTGCCATAAGGATTG